>JAJZEJ010000644.1 GCA_021828635.1 Chloroflexota bacterium | reverse complement strand
GATTACAGATCGTTGCACCTTTTAACGGGTTAGGTCTACGCGGCAACAACTCCAGTCCCGTGACAGCTACTAGCGTAATCGTCACACAGGCAGCTATGCTTGGCGAGGATGGTAAGGGATTTGACATCATGATGGGCATCGTCCTCCCCTATTTTCAACTGATGAACGCCGCGCTAAGCGTTGGCACGATGGATGCCGCTACGACGAAGGCTGCAAGCTATGTTGGAGCCGCCAAGCTAGAACATCTTGGGCAATCAATCGCCGATTTTCCCACTGTACGGGCCTATATCGCGCGAATGCGTCTTAAAACAGATATGGTACGTACGTTGCTACTGGATACGATTGACGCACTGGAAAAAGGACGTGATGATGCAATGCTGCGTGTCCTTGAGGTCAAGGCTGCCGCCGGCGAAGCCTCTACCGAGGTGACTGATCTGGCGATGCGTGTTTGTGGTGGCTCCGCATTCCGCAAAGAGGTGGGCGTTGAGCGACATTTCCGCGATGCACGTGCATCAACAGTCATGGCCCCAACGACTGATGCCCTCTACGATTTTATTGGCAAGGCGGCATGTGGTATGCCTTTATTCGGTTAATAAAGAAGGGGTAAAAAAGGATACTTATGCAGACAAATACGGTTCTGCTCCTGGGAGCGGTGGCCTACGATCCCAAAGTAGTGACAATTTGGGAAGGGTTCAAGAATTATTTCGCTCGTAAAGGGCTGGCGATGGACTACGTTCTCTATTCTAACTATGAGCGTCAAGTCGAGGCACTTCTCAATGGGCATATCCACGTCGCGTGGAATTCTCCACTGGCTTGGGTGCGTGCGGCCCGCCTAGCACAGGCACGTGGGGATCGTGTCCAGGCCATTGCTATGCGTGACACCGACCGCAATCTGACTTCCGTTGTCATAGTACGAAGTGACTCACCGATCCAAACTATCACAGACCTCCAAGAAAAACGTGTTGCCGTCGGCGCAGTTGACTCGCCACAAGCGACATTGCTTCCACTTGCTCACTTGCATGCTCATGGTCTCAATCCCAAACAAGATATTGTCGTACACTATCACAACGTTCTAGTTGGCAAACACGGAGATCATATTGGTGGCGAACGGGATGCTGCGCAAGCGTTGATGCTAGGAGATGCCGATGCCGCGTGCTTACTCGAATACAACTACCACCTGTTCACAACAGATGGTACTCTACCGCCAGATGCAACACGCATCTTGACACGCACAGCACCATTTGATCATTGTAACTTTACCGTCAGTTCCACAGCGCCAGAAGCACAAGTCGAGCAGTTTCATGCCCTTCTGATAGATATGGCATATGATGACCCTGATGTGCGACCACTTTGTGATCTAGAGGGGCTAAAATCCTGGTATTCTGGGCGTATAGAAGGTTATCAAGCCCTGGAAGCTGCTGTAGACGATGCCCAATTCTATGATAGAGATGGGAATATCACTGTAGCAGCTTATCACTACTAGTCAGGGTGCGTTCTCATTGCGCAACAAGGCGAGTATATCGTATAGTGTAGATAGTCAGGTTGATCAACATCATACCTACCATGCTTTAGCCAGAAAGAGGTTTTCACGTGACACAAGATACCTTTACGACACGTGCTGGACAAGTACTTTCCGTTAATGCACTCTGTGATGGTGGAGATCAAGGGTGTGGTGGTGGACTCCTCATTCTAATCCTCCAAGCTATCAAGCGTTTGGATAGTGGGAACATACTTGAAATACGTTCTACTGATGCAGGAGTACGTGAGGATTTGCCTGCCTGGTGTCGCATGACAGGACATCTGCTACTCGCCGAACAAGAAGGAGAGTTACACAATCGTTATTTTGTGCGAAAAGGATAGATTCTCATGAACTCTTCAGTCCGTGCTGATCATCTCCTTGATCTGGGTGAGCAGGGGTGCGGTCAGCTGGTGATGGAGATTATGTTAACCATGCGAACGCTGAAGGTTGGACAAATTCTCCAGGTCATCGCCTATGATCCTGCGGCGGCTGTGGATATTGCGGCCTGGTGCCGTATGACCGGCAACTCCTTACTTCAGATACCCGATGAACCGATACAACATCACTATTTTATCCAGAAAGGATGAGTAAGTTTCATGCTCAATAACTTTGGTGTCAATCTCACACGCTCAGTAGACGACCCCGACCGCGCCACCGTGGCATTAGTGGTCGCCAACGCAGCGGTTGCTTCTGGCAAAAACACCGTCATATTTCTTAGTAGTGAAGGTGTGCGCCTAGCGGTCAAGGGCGTCGCGGAAACCATCCACGAGGAAGGTTTTCAGCCAATGGCCGATCTGGTCAAAAATTTCCTGGCCGCCGGAGGCACCATCTGGGTCTGTTCTCCATGCTTCAAGAAACGTGGCCTTACTGAAAATGACCTCATTGAGGGCGCAACGATTGCAGGCGGAGCTAAGCTCGTTGAACTCTTAACGAATGACGGCACGGGTGTATCGTATTAAATTTGTGGGAAGATAGCGTGTAGGGGCCGGTTGATCGCGCCCTCCGACCTGCCGTGTGGCAGCACGGGCGCGGTCAACCGGCCCCTACAAAACATGAAAGAGGATATGTCAAAAGCAACTTTATTGCAGGCTCTCCGCGGTGAATACACATCTAGTATTCCCTGGCTCCCCCACTGCGGGACACATCCGGCGCAATTGCTTGGTGTAACAGCCGAGCAGTATTTACAGGATGCCGACCTGCTTGCGCGTGGCGCTGTGGTTTGTGCCGAACACTATCAGTGTGACGGTATTCCTTTGCTAGATGATCCGCAAATGGAGGCTATCTCACTTGGGTGTACCCCACATTGGTCAGAACAAGGCCCACCATCCATTGTTGCCTCACCATTCTCTCGCGTCGCGGCAGAACACTTAATTGCACAATTGCCGCCACTCCCTAACGAACAGACGGGACGCTGGCCTACCGTCATCGCGGCAGGAAAACAGGCGAAAAAAGCACTGGAGTCACTGAATGTTGCACTGGTTGGTATCGCCGCCGGTCCCTGTACTATCGCCTATCATTTACGTGGTCTAGCTCTGTTTACAGACCTTTTCCGCTCACCAGACGTAGCGGCACGCCTCTTTGCCTACGCAGGACAAGTTACGGCTCTATCGGCCCACATCTACGCAAATATTATTGGCTGCGATATTGTAGCAGTGAATGATACCCCCGCGACGATGTTACAACCAGACTACATGCGCCGCTACGTACTTCCTAATCTTCAAAATGCGTGGCAGAACATTCATCAGGCTGGCAAAATATCAAGTTTCTGGGCGTGAGGAGAGAGTGGAAAAGTCATCCGTGAGATGATGGTAAGTGGAGCGCATAGCATCGCAGTCGATGAGTGTATGGCTCTGGACGTAGTTGGCGAGCTTGCCCAACAACATCATATCGGCTTCATTGGAAATTTTCATACGACGGCTGTTTTGTTTGAGGAAAGCGAGGCAAGCCGTGAAGACGCACAACGCTGTGTGCGTGAGGGAACACGCTTTCCAGGCTATGTCTTTGGACTCGGTGCGCCTCTTACACAGCCTATCAAGTCAACCTATCTGCAAGAGGCATTAGCGGTTATACGTTCGCACGGAACGTCGGCTTAACCTCAACGGAAACGACTGGATGCCCCACCCGTGACAGCGAGCATAGATTGGCGAATAGTTCGTATCTGCTCTACGCTGTCCGCAAGCGGAAAAAGATTAGGCGAAATCATGAGATCCTCATCCGTTGCGACTGGATGCCAGTAGACACCGTCACGGTTGACCGTCACTTCTGGCTCCAGAGCGGGTAATGAGAGTGCCATGCCATTGGCGGAAAATCCGCGTCGCACTAAAGGACGAATGATGTGATCCTCATCAGGAATATGCAAGGAGCGATGTAATTCGCACATAGCACTCAGATCGTGGCTATTTTCCGGCGTATGCGTTGTGCCTAACCGCACATGGAAACCTGCCTCTTTCAAACGAACAATGGCATCAATGGCTTTTTGCCAACTCCCAGCACCCCGGTAGAAATCGTGCAGAGCGGCCTGAGAACCATCAAGGCTGATCTGAATAGTAATGCGTTCGCGTTGCGGCAGAGCTTCTAGTTGTGCTAAGCGTTTTCCTTTGAGCAAGATACCATTACTGAGAACTGTCACATGTCGCATATATTCTAATCCATAAGCGATCATAGAAAAAATATCATGTAAAATGAATGGTTCGCCGCCTGTAAAGAAGAGATCATGCAGACCTAGCGCGGCTGCTTCGTCAATAATCTGGTATACCTGGACAACATCCAGACCGCGACGGTCCGCCCCAACATAAGATTCCGCAACACAATAACTACACGAAAGATTGCAATCATAGTTTGTATAAATCCAGAGACGCGGCAGTAAATCCTCCTGCGTCTCTACAAAATCACTATGAACAAGCGGCATTATGTTTCCCTTTCGCTCTCTCTTTTTTTAAGTATAGCACATAAAGTAGACAAAACAACTAGCCTATAGAATTCTTGCTATCTGCCACAGACATAATGCTAATGCTGCTGAACAGGCCGACCACACCATTAGAACGAGGATCGTTGGAAACGAAAAGCGCGATCTGACCGGTAGTATATTCTGTGTCAGTGATCTGGCTAGCGACCTTCCCATTAATGGCAAGAGTTAATGCTGGGCCATTCATTGTGAGGGCAAGGGTATTAGCTTGACCGAGAGGCTTGAGTAGCGGCGTCGTTGTTGGCGGTACCAGGAACGTGATCTCTTGCCCGTTTCTGTCATCAATGGATTCTTTACTAATAGCGTAAGTATTGTTGCCGAAGATTTCTATGCGGTAATCGTGATCAAGATTACTATCACCACGCACATAGAAGCCAACACTATCTTGCTTTCCACCCGAAACAAACGTTACAGTCGTTGTAACGGTAACGTTCGCAAATTGCTGGCTGAGAGGTAAACTTTCCACCATGATAGTATGATTAGTATCAGTCAGCATGAGGCCGTTATTTGTGATTAATCGTGAGTAGCCCACACTTTGACCAACATACCAGCCATTGTTATTGTTAGCAAAGGTATCTTCAAAAATCGGTTGGGGAGTGAGAGAAGAGCTTGCGATGGCTGATGTGGCCGAAGCTCGCTCATTGATGCGTTGAACGTAGCTACGTAAGATGAGCATACCCCCTGAGACAATAACCAGCAAAACAAGGGTAACTATGACTATGAGCAATCTCTGTGCATGACTGCGCTTGCTGGTCGTGTGTGTTTGTTGCTCATTCCCCATACATTCAAGCATCCTTATCAATAGTACTTTCCACTATCGTCATACACCGTCTTGCCGTATTATAACCACTGGCGGTCATCCTCAACAAATGAACATGACCGATCTCCCATATCAGGCACCTGATCGTAGTAGCCTCAACCCTATTCTGCCGTTTTTACCAACCCCTGTATAATCATCTGGCGATAAATCTCAATGACCTGCTGCACACTCAGGCGTCCGTCAGGACGAAACCACGAGGCTACCTCAGTACACATCGCAATGATGGCATAGGAAGCAACTTTGATGTCTGTATGCCGAAAGATGCCACGCTCCATACCATCACGCAAAATGGTTTGTAACAGAGCTTCATAAGTATCACGTAACGAAAGAATATAAGCGCGACTCTCCCCTTCCAGAGCGCGAATTTCGGTATCAATAATAAAAAACTCTTGCTTGTGCGTGGTGTGCAAACGAATATGGCTGGCAATGGCTTCACTCAACTGTTGTAGCGGCCCATCATGCGTTGCTAGAATCTGCTCAAGCGACTGATTGAGGTGGCGCATAGAGGTTTCCATGATTTCAATCAGAAGCGCCTGCTTATTCGGATAATGGTGGTAGATACTAGCTGCTTGGATGCCCGCAATACGCGCGATATCACGCAATGGAGCAGCATGGTAGCCGTACTCAGCAAACATCTGGACAGCAGCAGCCAGAACAGAGGCACCAGAGTCTCGTACCAGTCCATAGCGATCATCGCCAGAGTCTCTTGGAGTCCCAGTCCCGCCTGATTCTCCGTCAAAGACGAAGAAGAAGAGCCTCCGACCTTCTTCTGGGTCCTGACGGAGGAAGACCTCTGTCGCAGTCGTTTCTTGAGCAGGTCTTGGTAATAGGCGATGTAGACGATCAGCGCCGTGACGCGCAGGACGTTCATATGCTGACGATACGGACATACCCCCGGCGGCGCACCCCGGAATCGGTGCTCGCGGCTTTGATCTGGCTCGCGATCATGGTCGTGCGGTCGCTGCCGCAGGCGCCCGGACACGACGGCGTGCGTCAGATCATCATCGCGTTCGCCTTCCTTTCGATCCTCTCCGGCGAAGGCGTGTTGCTCTTGCAGCG
>JAJZEJ010000086.1 GCA_021828635.1 Chloroflexota bacterium | reverse complement strand
TTGACGCCAGGAACCACTCCAGATGCGCGAGCCGGAGAGAACCGCGTCAGGGTTGACGGTGTTGACGCGAATACCAAACTGACCACCTTCCTCAGCCAGACAACGGGCCAGATGCGCCTCGGCAGCTTTCGCCGTCGAGTATGCGGCGGCATTTTTGCCCGCTACCAGCGCGTTTTTGCTGGCGATGAAAACGAGATTGCCGCCGCGCCTCTGCTCTTGAAACAAACGAAAGCCCTCACGCGCGACTAGGAAGTAGCCAGTTGCTAACACCTGCCAGTTCTTATTCCACTCGGCCAAACTCGTCTCGGTGATCGGTGCGCTTGAGGCCAGACCAGCATTATTGACGATGATATCGATACCACCAAAGGCCAGCGCGGCACGCATGAAGGCCACATGCACACTGTCCTCGTCGGTAACATCCATGCGCACCGCGACAGCACGCCCCGCGCCAAATTGCTGGTTAAGTATCGCCGCTACTTGCTCAGCGCCTGTGAGATCAATGTCGGTGGCGAGAATATGTGCGCCATCCAGGGCTAAACGTCGGCAAACCGCCGAACCGATGCCGCCAGCCGCGCCCGTCACCAGCGCCACCTGACGCGCGAAATCACGCTCTGGCGGAGCCAGCTTGAGTTTATACTGCTCTAGCGGCCAGTATTCAACGGCATAGCTTTCGGCCCCGCTGAGTGAGATAAAGCCGCCACACGCCTCCGCGCCTCGCATCACAGCAATAGCGCGATGATACAATTGTGCCGAAACATCGGCCATCACCGCATCCTTGCCTGTGGTAAACATGCCCACACCTGGTATCAAGATTACACGCGGATGCGGGTCACTAACGGCATCGACGGCCCGATAGACCGGCGTGGCGGCATCGGGATCGAGGTTCTGTTGCGCATTATCGGCTAGATACTGCTGATAGCGTACTTTATACGTTTCGACACCACTACGCAAAGCCTCTTGTAAAGCATTTTCATCCAGTTCTGGCGTCCAATTTACCAACAAAGGCCAGGGCTTGGTATGGACAAGATGATCGGGACAGGCTGCACCAATCGCAGTGAGGCACGGCGCGTCCTGGCTAGTGACGAAGGTTAGTACATCTTCCGTATCCTCGAAACGCAAAATCTGACGTTGTTCAGCCGAAACCAGTCCGCGCAACACAGGTGCAATCTGAGCTGCTATGCGCTGACGCTCTTGGCTGGTGAGCAGATGAACACGTGGCCCACCAAAAACAGCGCGATTGGCATGGGCTAGCCGGGCTTCTACAAAATCCTGTGCCTTTGTGATAGTCGCAATGGTTGAGGCATAGCACGCCTCATCAGACTCACCCCAGGTAATCAAGCCGTGTTTGGCTAGAATGACCAGCTTCACATCTGCTTTGGCGCGTACAGCAAGGGCAACCTCGCGGGCCAGACCAAAGCCGGGACGCCGATAGGGAATCCAGATCAGGTTGTCACCGAAGCAATCATGGGCCAGTTGCTCGCCATTGGCAGCACAGGCAAAGTAGTTTGTAGCATCGGCATGAGTATGATCGATGTGCGTGAACGGTAAAAAGGCGTGCAGCAATGTCTCGATAGAGGGACGTGGACGCCCCGGTTCAAAGAAGCAATGGGCAAGGTAATCCACCATCTCGCTATCACTCATACGCTCACGTGCGAGCAGAGGTGATAGATCATCAAGAAACAGGCCGGTAAACGAGGCTTGTGTGCAGGTTGCCAGATCGGAACCGGAACCTTTGACCCATAACACACGCGCCGTGCGGCCACGAAAATCGACCTCATCAGCCTTCGCCGAGGTGTTACCGCCGCCCCAATTGCATACCGAGCGGTCTGCGCCAAGCCGACGCGAACGCACCACCAGTTGCGCCAACGTCGTTGATTGTATATCTTGTGTCATAAAAAATCCTTCATTGTATTATCACGCGCCTGGATAGCCGCTACCTACCGTCGTAGCCACGCGCTCACAGGCTACGCGCTCGGCATAGCCACTGGCGCGAAAGGCCGCGATGGGGTCGGGAGCCAGACCCTGACGCCGACGTACATCGGCCAATAAGGGACGTACATCGGTTTCAAAAGCCGCTTGCAGCACGCGATAGGCTCTCAGCACATCACCAGCTTCTTGCGCGGCTCGTAGCGTGACACGATCTACTAAGAGCGCCTTCGCATAAGCCGTTTGAATATTAAGCACGCTCTGAATCATAGCCTCAATCTTAGGCTCGACATTATGCGACTGGTCGATCATGTAGGCAACACGCCTAACATTGGCAACGCTCTCAGCCTCCGCGCCGACAAGCTCATTGAAGATACAGAAAAGTTCAAAGGGATGCTGCGAACCAACGATCAGATCATCGTCGGCATACTTGCGGTCGTTAAAATGGAAGCCACCCAACCTGTTTTCATCGAGCAGTTGCGCGACAATTTGCGCGATATTCGTGCCTTGCGCGTGATGACCGGTGTCCACCAACACTTCCGCCTGTTGCCCTAACTTCTGCGCCATCAGTAGCGAAGTACCCCAATCGGGCAGGTCAGTGGCATAGAAGGCTGGCTCGAAAAATTTGTACTCGATTAATAAGCGCATGTTAGTCGCTAATGCGGCATAAATAGTTTGCAACGAATCCAACAGGCGATGACGGCGGCGGCGTAGATCATCTTGACCAGCATAGTTGATACCGTCGGCCAGCCAGAGACTAATGACCTCAGAATTGGTAGCTCGCGCTATCTCGATACATTCAATGACATGCTCAACGGCGCGGTGCCGGATGCGCTGATCAAAATGGCACAGGCTCCCGAAACGATAATCGTCCTCTTGAAAAAGATTGGGATTGACCGCGCCGATATGCAGGCCAAGCTGTTCAGCATACTGCTTTGCTGCCTGCCAATCGTTCTCTGTATCCCAGGGAATATGAATGGCGACGCCGGGGCAGATGCCCGTAACCTTGTGAACCTGCGCCGCGTCATCCAGCTTCTCGCGCAAGGTGCGGGCCGCACCAAGCCAGTGAAAGACCTTGAAGCGTGTTCCCGAATCGCCATAGCCCCACGATGGCGTCTCAATAGTGAAACGTCGAATTTTCTCTATAACAGCCTCATTACCACTTATCATAGGGTACTCCGTTCTCTAAATCAAATACACCTTAATTCTGTATGAGCCGATATATCTCGTTAATCATACCATCGGCTGTGAATCGTGTGACCAACATAGGCCAATGCGCTTCCGAACCGCAGAAAACCCATGCATCCGATACGAACAACGGGTGCAGACGCGATACATCGGTCCCTACAGCAAATTTGTTCATCCGCATTATCACATCCCGATACGCAATGTCTTTACATCTAACAGATAGCCAACTTTTTCCAGCACATTACCAATAGCGCCGACGCCGAGTGCCACATGATGGGTTGGGCCAGCCTCGCTCCATTGTGTGATGAAGGTGGCCGGATCGAGCGCGAACCGCACACGGCTATTGGTGTTGCCAATCTGGAAGGTTGGTCCTGCGATACTCTCGCCTTCGCCAATCAAAAATTTGAGCTTGCCATCGGCCTGCTGCGTCAAACCAAACACGGAGACAGGGCCAAGCTTAACTTTACATTCGACTGAGACGCCAAAGCCGCTTTTACCATGATAGAGCTTGAGCTTACGTAAAATGGGACGCTGATCTGAGATAGCAACATGGGCCGGTCCATCGTGACCAAGCAGAACAAACTGCTCCTCCAGGTCCATTGCGTAAATTTCGGTGTAGCTACCACCTGCGCCCAGACAATCCATCAGCAACATAGCAACAGCATTCTTGAGATCACCTTCACCACTACAGGGAACGCCTTGAGCAGTGAGCAGCGAACTACCGACGATCATGCCAGCTGTGACGCGCTCATTTTCATTGCCACCCTCGCCGCGATAGTAGTAAGCCAGAGCATGCAGATCAAAATCATGCACTAACTGCTCTAAGCCTACCGCGACACGTGCGCTCCACGCCATATCTTGTGGTTCCAAAGGTGCGGCGATGGGATCATTGGATGCCGAAGCAATATCGAAAGTACGCTCGATTTCAGCGATTTTGGCCTGCACCGCCGATTCAGAAGCAGCGCGTACACGAGCGACGAGATCATCCATCTCTAGAATTTCGATATGGCAACCCAGTTGTCCCTGCACCGCTGTAAAGTCGGAATAAAGGTCGAGCATGCCGGGGTAGGTATGGCCGAGGAAACCAAGACGTGCTGTACGTAGCGCGTGCGCCGCTTTCGCCGCCTGGCACCACTGCGCGATCTCTTGCCATGCCCTGTTATCATCGAACAATGCACCGGAGATGACGCGGAAGGGTAGACGAGCGCGGGTCAACGCACCACCAATTTCCGGTACACAGCAGGCCGAGCAGTTTGCCAGCCATTCAGCCGTCGTGATCGTCTCATAGTTCAATGCACGTGATGGTTGAAGATTCAGTACCAGTGCAGGAACTTTTGCTTGCTGTAAAACAGGTACAACCAGCGAAGAGGTCGCATACGTAGCCGTGTAGACAAATACCAGGTCTACCTGCTGACGTGCAAGGAGCGTACCGACGACACGCGCTTTCTCCGCTGTATCAACTAGCCCGCCATCAATGACTTCACCCCATTGCGCCAGCTGTGCCGCCACATGGGCGCTATACCCCTCAAGCCGTTCGCGCAAACCTTCAAACTGCGGCCAGTACGCTTGCAGGCCAATGGCGAATAGCCCGATGAGCGGGCGTGCTGTGCGCTTAGGTTCATGCATAATCACGCTCCTTACATGGCATTAATCAAGATGAAATACCTCTTCAAGCACGAAGGGAAAGTTGGTTGTCGGGTCGATATCTGAGGTCATGTGTGCGCTCATCATCTGTTGCCAGCGCCTGTTGGCCTCGCTGGCATTCATAGTAGCCAGAAAGTGCGCGAAATCATCAACCTCCATATAGGCAAACAGGTCTTGCCCACGAGCATAGATTGAATAGTTGTGGCAACCGGCTTGCTGCAAAGCGGCTAGCATGTCAGGCCAGACATGGCGATGATGCTCACGATACTGCTCTTCGTGACCGTCTTTTATCTTCATAGTAAAAGCGATGCGCTGCATGATACTCTCCGCTCTCTCTCTGCTCGTAACATGGATTGTCTGTGGCGTGCCACAGACAATCCATGTTACAAACGGTCAGATTAGACAGCCGTTTCTCCGCTCACCTCAAGCGGGGGTTGCTGAATTTGCTCCAGTGATTGCCCTTGCGTGCGTGGGCCGAAGATGACACCAATGATGAGATTGTAGGTAAACATGGCACCAAGAATGATCGCCACCACGTTGAAGCCCGCTTGCACAGTAAAGATGGGCAGGTAAAGGCTCCATAAACCTAGCACGAGGCGCATGAACGACCAGAGAACGCCTTGAGCGGTATTGCGCAGCATTGTCGGGAAGAGTTCTACCGACCAGATGCGCTGGAGTGGCCACAAGCCGATGCCCTGGCCCAGACCAAAGAGCAGGACGTTGGTAATGGCAACGACAGGATTGGTGATGGGGAAGAAGACGACCAGGAAGAAAGCTGCCGCGCAGAAAGCCGCGCTGATACCGTACAAGAGTCTTCTATCAATGCGGTCGTTAAGCGGCATGAAGACAAAAAGAACGGTAACGATGGCCGAGGCGAACCAGAGGATTTCCAGACCGTCAGCCGCCCCGGAACTTTCCGCGCCCATCGTTTTGAAGATGTAGGGCAAGAAGAAGCCATACGTGCCTGCCGGTATGCCCCAGAAGGCGTAGATCGGTACAATGAAGAGGAATTTCTTCATGTTTTGGCGCGTGAAAAGGTCTTTCAATTTGCTCTTCTGCAACACTACAGGTGCTACAGCAGATGCTGTCGTCGCTTCGCCAATAGATTGCATGGCCTCACCCACCGCCGCTGTCTTGCCAGTCAGATACAACCAGCGTGGCGACTCGGTGAGACGACGGCGTAAGACATAGGTAACGAGAGCCACAATCAGCAGGCTGACGAAGACGAGACGTGTGCCAAGAATGCCAAGCGGGGCAAAAGCCAACGAGAGGAGCAGGATGACAATCGGGCCGACATACCAGAAGATATTCGTCAGACCCATCAACCGTCCTCTGCTCTTGCGTGGGGCAAACTCGGCGATCAGAGACCAGGACGTAGGCACATCAGCACCTACGGCAAAGCCCATAATCATATAGCCAATGATCACCATTGGGGCATTGAAGGCGAAGATGATAGGTAACGTGCCGATGGCGTACAGCAAGAGGTCCAGGCCATATATGAACTTGCGCCCATAAATATCACCCAGACGCCCACCAACTAACGCGCCAATGGCGGTCGAGATACCATTGGAGCTGAACGCACCAATCAGACCGATCAGACCGAGGTTGAGATGGTAGAAGCTGGCCCAGACAGCCAGCGAGGAACCACCGGCCACAATAGAACCGGCATCGAGGTA
>JAJZEJ010000657.1 GCA_021828635.1 Chloroflexota bacterium | reverse complement strand
CATCGGCCATTGATGGTACAATGGTGGATTGGATGGAGGTTGGCCCTGAGAGCAGGCCAGTTGAGCGATACGTTGCACCCTCAAGCACCAGTATCTCCAGCGTCTGCCGCACCGGATCGACCAGCCAGTATTCAGAGATGCCAAATCGCGCATACAGAGCGCGTTTGCGTCGCCGATCATGCCGCGCTGTCGAGGGAGAAGCAATTTCGACTACCAGATCAGGTGCGCCGATGATGCGCGTATAGTGGAGAATTGCTGCATGGTCGCGTAAAACCACCACCACATCAGGTTGAACGATGCTTCTAGGAGCTAATTCTACATCAACTGGCGAAATGAAAACCTCACCAAGCCCAGTTAACATTACATGACTACGCAGAAAAGTGGCAATTTCCAGGACAACACGCTGGTGCCAGAGAATGGGCGACGGTGACATATACAACACTCCATCAAGTACTTCATAGCGTTGACCGTCTTCTGGTAGTGCTGCATAGTGGGCATACGTCCATTCGCCCTGTTTGGGGCCGGGAATATGATCGGCCTGCTGGACGCTGTCGGGTCTATTAGAGGTGGTGGTCATCGATGTATCCTGCTTTCTTAGGGAAACTACCATCACAGAGACGCTACGTAATGCTATCATCATAGCATATCTCGCTCGATTATTCCACAATCGCATCATAATCTGTCGTGTAGAACCAGCTTTTCGGCTAAACGTAGTTTGTTAAACACTATCATTGGTTCTTAGCGTGCCTCCATCTACGTAGATTGTAACATAGCGGATTTTGGTGTCTGGAAGTAATGCTTTTTTGGCGGACATATGATACAATGTATTCGTGGTTAAGGGATTGTCGTATCCCAATTGGTCAGTAATGTTCAGCCCCGGCCCTGCACGCTCCGCTGCCAGGATACTGGAGTTCACTACCTTAACTAGCCACCAGGAGCTGTATCCCTCTGTTAGAGGTTGTAACAAGGTGTAAAGTCCTGCATTGATTACTAGGAACCGTCGTTTGTACGCGGAGCGAATTGCATTCTTGAAAAAGGGGAACTTCTACCCATGACCTATGAGGAATACCGAGATCGTATTCTGACTTGCCGCGACTGCGGCCAGGACTTCACCTTCACAGCCGGTGAGCAAGAGTTTTATGCACGTAAGGGCTTGACCAATACCCCTAGTCGTTGCCCCTCATGCCGCGCAGCCCGCCGTGGCGGCCAGTCTTCCGGGCGTTCCGAGCAGCGCGAAAGCTATGAGACCACCTGCGCCGCTTGCGGGCGTCCCACTTCCGTTCCGTTCGTCCCACGCGAAGATCGTCCCGTCTATTGCAGTGACTGTTTCCAGGCACAACGCGCCTCACGTCCACCACGCCGCGATTATAACAACAACTACGCTGGTAGCAGTTATAATGGTGGTGGTAACAGTGGTGGTGGTGGTGGCTATGGCGACCGTGGCGGTGGCCGCGACCGCCGTGGTGGTGGTGGAGATCGCCGCTCCGGCAACCGCTGGTAGTACGCCAGATTAAGAGACTCTCTATCTCAAGAGAAAGCGCCAGAGAAAATCTGCTGATAGATTCTTCTCTGGCGCTTTCTCTTGAGGTAAGGTGCTATCCCTCGTGGACATTCTTTTTCGCAACCCAGGATATGGTATACTGAGGTTGACATTATTTCAATCATCCTCGTGCGGAGGTCTTTTGTACCATGATAAACCAGGAAGGTCAGTGGCCCCAATATAGCTATATTGTGCCACAGGTATACACACAGGCAAAGGTTCGCCTGATTGGGCTGGGTAACTACGCGCCCGCATGTAGCATTACCAACGAGTTTTTCGCTTACATCTCAACGCAACTAGGTGATCCTCGCAGCGCCGATGACCTGGAGCGCGTTACCGGCCTCAAAACACGCCATGTACGCGCCAGCACTATCGACCTCTGCCGCAAAATGGCCGGAGCCGATGCTCCTGGTCTGCTCAGCGATGCTAGCGCACCAGCCGAAGAATCGCTGGTAGATATGGCGGTCATGGCTGCTCAGCGTGCGCTCGCCAGCGCCGGACGCGACGCCTCAGAAATTGATACAATTATCGGCGCTTCATCCTCAGACAATGACGCTTTTCCAACTATTGCCGGTCTGGTGCAAACACGTCTGGGCCTCAAACCCATTCGCGCCACCATGCTCAGAGGAGCCTGTGCCTGCCAGAGCGAAGCCTTTCAAGTCTGTTCCGAGATTCTGAGTGCCAGTTCGGCGAAACTGGTCTTGCTCGTGACAGCCGAGGGTCTCCTCCCCAATATCATGAACGTACTGGACTGGAAAACGAGTTCTCTCTTCGGCGAGGGAGCCGCCGCCTTCCTGCTTGAACGGGGTGATGAGGATAGCTATATCATCAATGGGGCCGATGCCCGCCAGGCTTCATCGCTCTTCTACCAGACTCCACTGCGCAAAGATGTAGTCGAGATGGCTGAGGTCGATATCAAGATGCGCCAGCTCTACCGCGATGGCAAAGGCAAAGAACTCAACCAGATGCTCACACAGTACATGGTTGGTTATACGAAGATGAATGGTAAAGAGGTTTTCCGTGAGGCTCCACGTGCGATGGCAGAATCCGTCGATGCGCTCTGCCGCCATGCTGGTCTGGCGCACGATGATCTCAAGCACATTATTCCACATCAGGCCAATTCGCGCATCACACGCCGCTTGGGCGAATTGCTCATCAATGACTACGGCTGGCCCGCCTCAACCATGAACAAACTGGTCGATAATTTCCGCTACTATGGCAACCTCTCGAACGCCAGCATCGCCACCGCGCTGGTCGAATTGCTGCGCCAGAAACGCCTGCATGATGGCGAATGGATTGCCCTACCCGCCGTCGGTGGCGGCATGAACTATGGTTGCTGGTTGCTACGCTACCACGACTTGCACAGCGTCGATGCTGTGCTTAACCCAGATGTAGGGGCGTGATTCATCACGCCCTGCTCTCTCATGGATGCACTCACAGGGCGTGATTCATCACGCCCCCACATCATACCAATCCGCGCTCAAACGTGTAGAACACACTACCGCCCCACTCGTAGCCGATACCAGTCAGGCCATCCCGCACCAGCACGAGATCGGGAGCATAGACATAGATGTTCTCCACTTCAAGTTCGGTAGCGCGGCGACGCAGATCATGCGCGATCAGGCTAATAGACTCGATAGTCATACCGTCAATATAGCCGACGGAGAGACGCAAACTATCATGTTCCTGGCGTGGCTCCGCTATCGCCAGTCCATCCAGGCGCTCCCAACGACGCAAAAGATAGACATGCTGCGCGGTAATATACTCTTCTAGCAGCGTATCAGAGATGGTATAACCGGTAAAACCCGCGTAATAGAGTCCACCGGCGCTTGGAAAGACATTCGAGACGTTGAGATAATTGATGATGTCATCCAGATCATCCATTGTCGCAAGCTGGGTGCGTTCATAGTGGTCGTGGCGGCTCTCTGGTGTCCGTTCCATTGGCACGGCACGAAATGGCACAAAGCCACCTATCTGGCGCATCTGGACATGGGGCATGATACGCAATGAAGCCGTATTCGTCGCTTCCGTCACCAGGCGTACAGTGGTTGCGCCACGCCGGAGCGCCTCCTCTTGTAAAGCCATATGCAACGCTGTGCCGAGACCATGTAGACGATGATCGGGGTCAACACGCAATCCCTCCAGCCAGGCATCGCTCTCACTAAGCATTTGCAAATGAGCCAGACCGACGGGCTGCTTATCATCTGTCGCCACCAGTAATTTTCCATGTGGGTCGTGTAGCCAGTTTTCCCAGACATTGGGGATATAGTCGCCCCATTCCCAGGTCTGTGCGCAAAAAGCAAAGACCGCTTCACGGTCTGCGTCACATGCTGGACGTATCTCTACCTGCTCCATTATCACAACCTTTCTTGCAACAATCCTCTTTTACCTGATTTGACTATATGCCCAATAAGAGTTAATCGTCAAGTTCACAGTGAACCCATCCCTACCATATGCAACGTATCATATCTATAAGGATAGCTACATGACAAGATGCAGGAGGATATAAGTCGATGTCAGCACGCGAACCTATAGATAAGCTGCAAGAACAACAGGAACAACAAAATCAGCAGGATAAGCCAGATACGCTTAGTGAAGGCGTGCAAGATATTGTACAACAGGCTGAGCATGAAGTGAGGAGAAGCCGTGTTCCCTGGCATCAATCTTCAAAACGCGCTCTGCTCTTCATCACACTCTACCTTATTGAGTTCGTCCTATTCACATTGCTGGCCGTCTTCGTACATTTCCATCCCGTCGATTGGATTGATACCACCATCACACGCACATTTCAAGAGAATCACGCGCCCTGGCTCGTTAACCTGATGACCTGGACCAGCTATCTCGGCTATCATCCCTTCATCTTCGCGGGCCTCATTCTCGTGACAGCTATCATTTTCTGGCTGGTGCGTTTGCGACTCGAAGCCATCTATGTCATTGTGCTATCACTCGTTAGCGCATTACTCAATCTCGCCATCAAAGTCATCGTCAACCGGCCTCGCCCATCCGCACGGCTGGTCGATGTTTTTCGTCATGCCGCGGGGCAGAGTTTTCCAAGTGGACACGTCATGTCATATGTAGCTTACTGGGGTCTGCTCTTCTCATTAGGAATCATTCTGCTCAAACGCGACCGTTGGTGGCACTACCTGGTATTGATCATTCCGGCGCTCTTCGTGCTACTGGTTGGCCCCTCGCGTGTCTACCTGGGAGCGCACTGGTCCAGCGATGTGCTGGGAGCCTATCTCTTCGGTAGCCTGCTGCTCGGCCTCAGTCTGTGGCTCTACCTGAACTTAAAACGGCGTGGCGTGCTGGCTCACAAGCCGGAACGCGGTGAGCCAATTATCGAGCCTCAGCCTCCGTCGCCAACCTCATAGGGCGCATGTTTCGCACGTTGCTCAGCACGGCGAATCAGCAGACCACCGATAAGAACGCACAGGCCATAGCCGAGGCCGAGTGCATAGAGCGGCAAACGGAAGTTGAGCGCATACAGCCAACTGAAGGCACTGGCTCCGATGAACGCGCCGAAGAGTCCGACCGTCGTATACAAACCCTGTACTCTGGCACGTACACCACTGAGTGAGGCAGCAGCTACGCTGGCATCAACGGCTGGCTGAATAAAGGCATACACGATACCATGAATGCCAAAGATAATGACTACTAGCAGGGCTGTGTTCGCCAATCCATAGGTGATGTAAAGCGGTACCTGCGCCAGACCAAAGATCAGAATGAGTGTAGAACGGCGCTTGCGGTCGGCTACACGTCCGGTGAAAGGTGAAAGCAACATAGTTGGCAACGACCACGTCATGTAAGCAATACCAATCACGACAACGGTGGCTTTGAGATGATCGTGCATCCAAAGTGGCATAAGCGTCATATCAAAGCCAAGATATAGATAATCACCAAAGGCTAGAATATAAGCACCAACTAAGGGCAAGATGAATAACGCACGATAAAGCGAATGTTTCGTTATTACTGGCTCAGTGATGGTAACATCTAGCTGTGGCGCATCTGCTGGCGTTTTGTGTACAACCGTAGCCGTCACCATAAGCATTACAATGACGACAGCTACCAAGCGCGTGACAATGGCCCCGATAAAGGCTGTGGAATAGCCCCAAGTGGCGATCATGCCGCCGATACCAGGTCCGAGCAAGAAACCAGCGTAGTAGAAGGCACTGAATGTGCCGTATGCCTCGCCCTGCTGCTCCGGCGGCACATTGTCAACGATCAGTGCGCGAGCTGGTGGCAGGATAGCGGCACTGCCTATACCTTCGACAAAACGCAACACGATAAATAGGGTGGGGTTGCTGACTGGCAAGTAGGCCGCCGCAATCAGTGCCTGCGCCAACAGACCAATAATGATTATCTGCTTGCGTCCCCGATGATCTGCCAGCCAGCCGACGGGATACTGGAAGAGAAAGTTAGAAACTAAAAAAGCCGAAGCCATCGCATCAATGATGACCAGTGATGCTCCCTGCTGCTGCGCATAGAGAACACGCACTGGACCAACCATGCCCGCCCCCGTATAAGCGGCGAAAACAGCCAATGAAACGCCTAACAATGTACGATTACGCAGGATGAGACTATTTGAGATAGCCGAGAAGACATTGCGCCGACGCGCCATCTGCTTGGTGTTGGACATAAATGCTGAAAACCTTTGATGTGGCAAATAAGCCGAACAAAACTAGCCTTAGCATACCACATAGAAACACCTGGACATTGTTCACCAACATTTTTCTAATCAAGATCGAGAGACTGATACCTACGAGCAGTGTTAAGTAAGCGGGAATATATTGCTCACTCCGATTGTTTACTGCATTGATAAACTTAGTCAGGAATCATCTTGTATCATCTTTGCACTCACAAGCTATTTGTTTGGACGGGAGGAAAATTAACACTGATGGCA
>JAJZEJ010000039.1 GCA_021828635.1 Chloroflexota bacterium | reverse complement strand
ACTTCTTCCAGTGCCGGAATCCTGACACCTTTACCGCGATAACTATAGTTGCCCTGCAAATCTTGAAAATGATAACCAGCATCCAGTTGTTGCAACTCAGCCAGCGTGAAAGCATCGACGCGGCCATGCCCGTTGGTGGTGCGTTCTACGGTGCTATCGTGAATGCCAACTAGGCGGCCGTCCTTCGTCATGTGTACATCGATGTCCAGGAAGTCCACGCCACCCAGCGAGTCGGCCAAATCAAATGCAGCCATTGTATTCGTTGGCGCGAGCAACTCACCACCCTGATGGGCTAGCAGATACGGTCTACGAAGTTCGCTAAAGATAGGTGCCTGCAAGCTTTTCCTCTTCTCTGTGCTTCACTATAATAGCCGTATGCTACCACTTTGGCCCAGATTTTGCTCTTCATTATATATTTTGGAAGCTATCAATCCTCCAGTCGCCATTGCTATCTTTGACTAGCGTAGCTTTTTGTTGTGGCGTCGAGTTGTCATTCATAGTATAGGTGATTGTCGCCGTTACTGTCCCATTGGCGTTGCTCAGGTTGCTGTAGGTGCAAGAAACAGCACCGGAGCGGTCGCTGACAAATTGCGTTTCCGCCACGCTGTTCTGAAAACCGGCGGAGGTCAGGCTATAGGCATCGGTGTAATCTTGACTGCCGATATCGGAGCAGAAATTGGCAAGCGTGATGTCGGGTAGAGAGTTAAAATTGTCGATTTTCCAGTTGCCACTGCTATCTTTGACCATAATAGCCTGATAGCTCCACGGGAAGGCCGAGCTGGGGCCAAAAGTGAGAATGGCATACATGGTCGCATTCGAGGTTGCCGTCTGATTATGGGCGCACGAGGTAGCGGAAGCCAGAACGCTTTGAAATGTAGACTCTCCTACGTCCTTCTGATAGTTGAGCGAGGTCAAATTATAGGCATCCTGGTAATTCTGCGCCTGTACCTCAGTGCAGAAAGTGTCAAGCAGCATGTCGGGGGCGGAGGAGAAGCTATCGATTTTCCAGGTGCCGTTACTGTCCTTGAGCAACGTCACCTGATAGGTCCAGGGATAAGTTGTGTCGGGAGCCAGCGTGATGGTAGACATGGTATCGCCGTTCGCGGTGGTAACGTTGCTGTGTGTACATGAGGTTACAGCAGAGAAATAGGTCTTGAAATTCGGTTCGGCATATTTGGCCTGATAATCAACGGAGATCAGAGCATAAGCACTCTGATAGTTTTTGCTCTGCACATTTGAGCAAAAAGCATCCAGCGTTTTGGTGGGAGTAGAACCTGAAAGCAGTAGCCAGACAGCAATGCCACCAACGACTAGCACGACGACGACCAGCCCACTCAATAGTAGCCACAATCTATTCCGTTTAGGAGCAGGAACGGGGGCGGGTATTGACGGTATAGGATACGGCGCTGGTGCTTTAGAAGCTTCGGAAGTGTTCATATTGGGAGGTGGTGGTGGAACAAGGGATGATGGCTGTTGCTCGCCATATCCAGTATATGGGTCTGTGGGTACAGGTGAATAGCGATAACGGTTAGGATAGCTATTGGCTGCTGGGATTGTCGCGGCATTCATTGCCGTCTCACTCTGCCCAGGCATACTGCTACCGATTATATAGGTGAGCATAGTGCTGCCAATTTTAATCGTATCGCCTGAGTTGAGTGCATGAGGAACGCGAGAATAGATGCGTTGTCCATTGATACATGTACCAGAGGGACTATCCAGGTCTGTGATGCTATAGCCGCGTGTCTCCTGACGAATTTCGGCATGATAGGTCGCTATTTGTGGGTCGGGTATGATCAGGGAGTTGCCCTGTGAGCGACCGAGTGTGAGTGGCGTTGACCCCAGTATTACTTGACCAAATAGACCGTATAATGTTGCCTCCATAGTACGTTCCTTTCCCAATCGTGTGTGGCGCTGCCAACCGATAGTCCATGTTTTTGTTTAATAGATAGACGCTGTGCAGATATATTTCTAGAATATCATATCGGACGATTGCGTGAAATGAGAAACCTGATACTTCTTAATGGAAGTGATATGACTGCGTGAACGTGCAAAATAGCTGCTCAAACGGGCGTTGACAATGCTCATATTGAACAGGTATACTGTGTAACATGCAATGAATGAGATCGTAGGGATGTGCTTCATCATGCCTCGCTTGGTTGCCGCCTCGGTTGTCAACAAGTTACCAGGGCATGGTGAATCACGCTCCTACGATGTGTGTTATGGAGTAGCACAGTTATTTATCTGTGTAGCACACTTTATGGCACGATTCTTGCGGCTTCCTTTTTTTAAGGACACACAAGCACATTACCTTTTTAGAGGGCCGTTTTCTTGAGATAATATGGTTAAGTAAGACGTATATATTGTTGGAAGTCTAGCTAAGCAAGCTTTTCCATACCTTGTACATCTTGCACACCGTGTGCAGTGTGTCCAGTGTGTTTCAGAACCATTGGGAGAGGGGATAGTCTTTGTACAAATTAAGGCGATTTGCGTTAGATGCAGCCTGTTGTGTTAGCCATCCTCTTTTTATTTGTCCAGCTTAATTTGGTACCATTGGAGGTCTACTCATGAATGTCAACGACTACGTATCTCGTTTACCGATCAAGCGTCGCAGCTTACTCAAAAATGCTCTTACCGCTACCGCAGGCACGTCGATTGGAGCCACGTTACTAGCTGCTTGTGGCGGCACCACAACGGCTTCTACTGGTAGTGGTGGCTCTAGCGAGGGCAAATTTCCCAGTCATCCAAAATGGAACTTTGTCTTCGTGAATCACGTCACGACCAACCCGTTTTTTGTTCCCACACAATATGGTATCCAGGATGCTTGCGCCCTCCTCGGTTGTACCTATCAGTGGACAGGTTCGCAGAACAGCATCGCCTCTGAAATGGTCAATGCCTTCAATACCGCTGTGACAGCCAAAGCCGATGGTATTGCGATTGCCCTTACCGATCCAACTGCCTTCAATGCTCCGGTTGAAAATGCCTTGCAGGCAGGCATTCCCGTAGTGGCATACAATGCTGATGCCACTGGCAATGCACGTCTGGCCTATATCGGGCAAGACCTCTACCAGTCAGGTTTCTCACTGGGTCAGAAAATGGCCGCGCAGGTCACATCTGGTGATGTGGCCGGCTTCATTGCCACTCCTGGCCAGTTGAATATCCAGCCGCGCATTGATGGTGCTACTGCTGCTTTCAAGCAGTACGCTCCCAATGTCAAAGTGACTCCTATTGCGACAGGTGCGCAAGATACCGACGAACTCAATGCGATTCAAGCTTACTACCTGGGCCATAAAAACGTAAAAGGCATGTTCTCCGTTGACGGCGGTAGCACACAGGGTCTCAGCGAGATCGTAGACAAGTATAACCTGGCGAGCAGTATTTATGCTTGTGGTTTCGACTTGCAGCCTAAGACCCTGCAAGAGATCAACAAAGGCAATCTACAATTCACCATTGACCAGCAACCGTATCTCCAGGGTTTCGTTCCCATAGTGCAGCTTTTCCTGTACAAGCTCTCTGGCGGCCTGATGCAGCCGAGCAATACCGATACCGGTCTGCTCTTCGTTACCAAGAGTAATGTTGGCCCCTACCTGAATTCGCAGTCCCGCTTCGAGGGTAGCTCTAGCGCAGAGAAAGTTATCTCGCAATCGTAACCTCTATAAGATCGTAGAGGCGATGATGCATATGAACAAAACAAATTGAATTATGCTGATGTAGGGACCGATGTATCGCGTCGATCACGCCAGAACCAGGGACTCGTGCGGTTCTCGTGGGGAGTAGCGATTCCCAACGACGTTGATCCACGATGACAACACGAATACCAAGTTTAGACGCGATACATCGGTCCCTACACCAAATTCGTTTTTGTTTTGTTCAGAAGCATCATCGCGCCCCTACAAAGGAGCCACATAATCATGGCAGAGATAGTGCGTTCCGAGACCTCTACGCCGCAGATGCAGCCACCCTCGGAAAAGCCCGCCACCCTCTGGTCACAAATCGCCAACCTTTTTACGCGCCAACGCGAGGCGAGTATTTTGGTTGTCGTCGTCATCTTGGCAATTTACTTTGGCATATCCAGCGCCAATTTTATATCACTGCAAAACATTGGTGTCATTGCTCAGTATCTCTCAGCCACCGCCATTATCGCTGTGGGAGAGGTCTTCTTACTGATTTGCGGCGAGATTGATCTTTCGGTTGGTTCAGTGTTTGCTCTGGCACCCTTTGTTGCCTACTTTGCCAATCAGGCAGGTATTCCATTATGGTTGAGTATAATCATTGCTCTGCTGGTTTCCCTAGCCGTAGGCGCTGTCAACGGTTTTGTTACCATTGTGTTTAAGATTCCCTCACTGATCGCTACGCTCGGTACGCAGTTTCTGCTATCAGGCATCGCGCTGACGATGTCAGGTGGTGAACCAGTCATTCCTCCTCATGTGGGAGCAATAAACCAGGTCATGGGCGCAGGTCAATATTCTGAACTGATATGGGCTATCATTATCGCTGTTGTTTTTCAAATAGTTCTCTCCTTCACTCGCTGGGGTATGCATACTGTCGCAACGGGTGGTAATCTGCTGGGAGCCAGTGAGGCGGGTGTCAATGTCAACCGCATCAAAGTCGGCAATTTCATGTTAACCAGCACTCTGGCTGGCTTGGCTGGCATTATGGAAGGCTTTCGCATTGACTCCTTCGATCCTCTAGCGGGTGGCACAACGATCATGTTTAGTGCAGTCGCCGGAGCCGTCATCGGTGGCACTGCATTGATGGGCGGCGTGGGAACGGTGATCGGAGCATTTCTCGGCGTGCTGGCACTCTCCATTTTGAATGATGGCTTCACACTCTTGGGCGTGAGTGCTTACACCTACGATATTATTCTGGGTCTGGCTATCCTGGTAGCGATGATTGTGAACCTGCGTGTGAGCGCATGGAGAGAAGGCAGACGCTAATGCAACAGACAGAGCAAACACAAACTCCTGATGTCTTGCGTGCCGAGCATATTATAAAAAAGTACGGACCAGTGACGGCGTTGACGGATGTGAGCATTCATCTACAAAAAGGTGAGGTGCTAGGTCTGCTTGGTGATAATGGCGCGGGTAAATCGACATTGATCAAAATCTTGACCGGTTTCTTGCAACCAACCGATGGCAGGATTTTTGTCAACGAGCAGGAAGTGAAGCTACGCTCAGTGACTCATGCCCGTTCGCTTGGCATTGAGACCGTCTATCAAGACCTGGCGCTGGTCAACGAACTGAGCGTCTATCATAATATGTTTCTTAACCGCGAGCTACGCTACAGCCCACTGCCGTTCCTTAATAATGGAAAAATGCGTAAGCTGGCGCTTGAACAACTGAACCGCATTGGGGTGAGAATTCCTTCGGTCAATGCTATCGTCGGTAGGCTCTCCGGTGGTCAGCGCCAAGCCATCGCTATTGCACGAGCCATCTCCACCGATGCGAAAATTCTTTTGCTCGATGAGCCTTTGGCGGCAATGGGAGCTAAAGAAGGTGCGTTGATCTTACAACTGATTCACAATTTGCGCGAGATGGGAGAGGTATCGATCATCATGATTGCCCACAACTACTCCCAGGTTCTCGAAAGTTGTGATCGCGTCAATATGTTGCAACACGGCACCATCACATTAGACAAACTCACAAAAGATACCTCATTGGAAGAGCTGAATGAACTGGTGATGCGCGAATATCGCCTCGCTTTGTCGTGACCAGCATAACCTTATTGTGCGTTGTTACAAAAAACTTGCCTTCAAAGGCTGATGGAGGGACCGATTGACCGCGTCCATCACGCCGACGTGCCTGTTGGGCGTAGGCGGACGCGATCAATCGATCCCTCCATCAGCTTTCTTCTCGCGTCCACACACAGGTTGGTCCCTACACCATCATATGCGTTTGAAGCCTTGCTTTTCACTAAACCGTATGATAGAGTAGTGGGGATTAGTTATGTCTAGTGTAGATTGATGAAGCCATGACGCGAGAAGAACCGCAATTTCTGAATGTTCAAAAAGCAGCTGACTTTCTGGGTGTGCATCCCAATACTATTCGCCGCTGGGCGCAAGAGGAGAAACTGCCAGGACAACGGCTTGGCACTCGTGGTGATTGGCGTTTTACTAAAGAATCCTTGCAGCACTTGATGAGCAATGGTCACTTCCTGGAAGAAACTCATGCAGTTTCCGCAGTTTCCTCAATTGATTTCCTCGCTGGCGGCGGCGAGATGGGAGAACGTATACGTTCTAAAGATTGGTCTCAGACACCACTTGGTCCGCCTGAACACTGGCCGCAGAGCCTGAAAACAGTTGTGCGTATTATGCTCACCTCGCGTCAACCGATCTGGATTGGATGGGGGCCAGAACTCATCAAACTGTACAACGACCCCTATAAAGCTATTGTCGGCGGCAAACATCCAGAGGCGCTAGGCCAACCCGCAGCTGCCGTCTGGCAC
>JAJZEJ010000670.1 GCA_021828635.1 Chloroflexota bacterium | reverse complement strand
TGTCCTTGCTGTACTTGCTGTCCTTGCATACCCTGACCTTGCATTTTACCGCTACCGCGCTGGCAGGATTCAGAGATGTTGTGAGCCGCCTGATCGGGAGTGATACCTGCGGCTTCAGCAGCGCGGTTCACATCGTCCATCGTAATATTACGCATGTCGCCATGAGCATCATTCGACTTGCCACAACCACAACTTACACACATGATACAGTTCTCCTTCCAATCCAATCCAATCAATCCAATCACTCACTATCTCATTTGTAACCCACCCGGATGGAATTCCATCGTCTTCACGTCACCTCTTTGCGAAAAGTTACAAGCGATACAGGGGGCGAAGACTTCGTAATCTTGACAATAGCGATACACGGTGATATAGTTACTAATAACAAATAGCTATAACCCGTAGGCAATCAGGCAATCAATCGCCCTGAAGGAGGGCCGATATGATGTGGAATAATTACAATCGCGGGTCTTACCGCGGACCATATAGAAGACGCCCACGCTTCTTCCCATTACCTTTTTTGCTGATGATATTCTTTATCGGCCCTTTCTGGCATTCACTTGGCGCATTGATTACATTTGCTCTGATTATAGGAGCCGTCGCGCTATTCATGGCCGCAACGCGCCAGAGCAGGTCTGGGGGCATGGTGCCGAACCAGCCACCGGCGCAATCGCTCTATCGTCCGCCAGAGCCGACACAATACTATCAGCCGCCGCAACCGCAGCCATATAATCCGCCGCAACCGCAGTATGATCCGTATGACTATGGCTATCAAGGTCAGGTGGCACAACCAGCAACAAAACCCGTCTCAGCCGCCGATCTTGTTGCTTCAGAAGAGCCGACCCAATCTTACGACGGCTACGAACAGCCACAGGTGCAATATCCAGAGATGTTACCACCGATGGAGTAAGTATAGTAGTATAGTAGTATAGTAGCATAGGAGAGAATGGTACGAGCATCACATGCATGCGTGTGATGCTCGTACCATTCTCTCCTATAGAATAATTATGGAATAACGTTTGTTTCGCTATCGAGGGTCAGCACAAAGCGTGCCAGCACTTCGGCAACTTCGTTAACATCTTTGAGCGAGACGATTTCGGAGCCGGTATGCAGGTAGCGACAAGGAATACTCACCAGGCCAGTGGCGATACCGGCGCGGACGACCTGAATGGCATCAGTATCGGTGCCGGTATGCGAGGCTTGCGGGTCAATTTGCCACTCGATATCAGCTTTTATAGCAGCCTGGACCAACATCTGGTAGACATGCGGATTGATATTGCCGCCGATAGTAATCACCGGCCCACCATTAAGCTTAATCTCGCCTAAATCTTTGGCCGAGGTACCCGGATGGTCTGAGGTGAAAGTGACATCAACGGCGATTGCGATGAGTGGATCGACGCCATGAGCGCCAGTGCGCGAGCCACGCAGGCCGACCTCTTCCTGAACTGCCGTTACGCAGTAGACACCAGCTTTCAGTTCAGCCCGCCGCTTGTGAATGCGTCGCATAGCTTCAATGACCGCGAAAACGCCGGACTTGTCGTCGAGGGCGCGTGAAACTACCAGGTTGTTGCGCAATGGTTCGAGTTGCGCCGCGCGTGTGGCTACACTGCCCAGTGGAACCAGTTTTTGTGCCTCTTCTTTGTTTGTTGCACCAATATCGATCCACATATCATTTAGTTTGGGAGCTTGATTGCGCTCGTCGCCACTCATCAAGTGAACTGGTTTGCGCCCAACCACGCCG
The DNA here is from genome assembly GCA_021828635.1 of Chloroflexota bacterium. Next base: position 4,707 of record JAJZEJ010000670.1, on the reverse strand, counting down.
ATGATGGGGCCACCTGGTGTTTGCACCTCGACACGATTGCCAGGTAAGGTTGAGGGATCAAAGCCGCCAATCGGCGCGAAATATAGGAAGCCATCATCGTCGATATAGCGAATCAAGAAGCCGAGTTCGTCGCAGTGGGCAGTGAGCATCACGCGCGGCTGTCCATCGGGATTGAGCGCGGCAATCACGTTACCGTGAACATCCGTGCGGATGCTATCGGTATATGAACGTAGCTCTTCGCGGATGACCTGTTGGACAGGTTGCTCGAAGCCGGAAGGGCTGGGAGTGGCGATGAGTCGCCGCAGAAAATTCACACGTGCTTCTTCCATAAGAAGAGATTCCTTTCGGATAAAACATGCAAAAAAATATGCTGCATTGGCAGATTTCCTTTGGAGCGATATATGGCACCCACAAGGGGTGTCACTACATCAAGTTGCGCCAAAGGTGGCACTATACCTGTAGTGACACCCCTTGTGGGTGCCATGTTTCACAGCAACGTTGACAAAGTGTACTAGCGCACAAATTGCTTGAGTACCTCATCGACACCTGGGTGCATGCGATTGAGCCTCAAATCCTCAGCTCCGGTCGGGTCTGTCTGAAGCAACAAAATACTTTGCTGGATACAAGTGTTCAGGAGTTCACGTGCGGATTCACGTGTCAGCCGACCGCGGAACCGATTTTTGGGGTTCACGGGATCGCCGATAAAATTAGAGACACCAATGATGGTTCGCCAGGACCAGTTACGGTCAATATAGTCAAGGAACTGCAAGAATTGCGGATCAAGAACGTCGATAGAGGGATTCAAGGGCATAGAAGTCCCATAAGGTGACTGGAACTGATGCATTGGCTGTCCCTGTTGCCCTGCTTGACCGCCTCCCGGATAGGATACAACGGGAAGTGCGCCGGTATTGCCAGTGCTACTCATAGCATTCATGGCGTTTGTGTTACCGATAGCTGGCAACGTACCGGTATTGCCACTGGACATAGAGGTACCATAGCCGCTACTGGGTTGAATAGCAGGCATTGTTCCCGTATTGCCAGAAGAAATACTCATACCACTGGGAACGAGAGGGACGAACTGATTGGCACTACTGATTAAATCTCGGCTGACGGTTCCTGGTATACCAACAATAATCACAGTCTTGTTCAGGCGAAGTTTTAGACGGGCGCTTATACGGGTAAAATCTTTATCGCCCGTCATCAGAACAAAAGTAGAGATCGTAGGGCGATCAAAAACGGTTTCAATGATATCCATCAACATATTGAGATCAACAGTACTCTGAATAACTGTACTTTGCACCACGGTACTATTGTTATTACCGTTGATGGCAGGCATATGACCGGTGTTACCAGTATGCTGATAAGGGGTAGGGTATCCCAAAGGACCAGTATTACTTTGCCCAAGAGGGCCACTAGGAGTGTGCTGCCCGAAAGAGCTAAATGGTACACCCTGGCGATAGACATCGCCAACGTTGTCATAGTTCTCTTCGGGAACCGCGTCATCCTCTGGCTCGGTAGCATCAGGAGTTTCGTCAAGATCATCTTGCATGGCAGTCTGATCTTGTTCGTTGTACCAGCCGTTATTATTTCCTTGCGGGTTGATAGCTGGTAGCGGACCTGATTGTCCAGTGACGCCGGAGGGCCACTGGCGTGCGAATGGAGTGGATGGGAGTGAGGCTATACCAGGTTCGGCGGCATAACCAGAATAGGCATTATAGTGAACAGTTCCCATCCGAATACGGTCGCGCTGCTTGGCGGGGCAATCAACGCGGTCAATCATGGCCGCAGTTAAACTACCCTTAAATGGCTCCGGTTGGCGTGACCAATCAGCATAGGCGCGGGCTACCATCACAGTGCCATAGCGACGCGCGACGGCGATGAGTTCCTGTGGATCAGGCTCCCGCCGCTGGATATTCAACATACTATAACGAATGTTCTCAAAATCAATGAATAGAGCAATATCTTCAGGCACAACCTTCTCCTCTCATGGGGAGAAACCGCGCAGGCCAAGTTTATGATTGTTCAGGTGCTTGGACAACCTTGCAGTTCATCCTATAGCTATGAGCATATCATACTTTATTGGTAAAGTCGAGAGGTCTGCGCTTTACTTTTGCGTATCTACTATGGTATAGTCTGTAGTTGAGAAAGAACATGAGTTAAAAGAGTGTAAGACGATGATACTATCACAATCAGATCACCAACAGGATACTATTTGCCCTGTAGCCCGTACTGCCGAGATCATTAGCGGAAAATGGACATTGCTTATTATTCGCGATCTGGTCTCCGGTGTCAAGCGTTTTAATCAACTTGAGCGTTCACTGCAAGGTATCAGCCCTAAGACGCTTTCCGAACGTTTGCGCTCCCTCGAAGAGGATGGCATTATTATACGGCGAACCTTCGCGGAAGTCCCACCTCGCGTCGAATATTCTCTTACTGAGAAAGGCGAGACACTGGCTGCCGTCATTGAGAGTATGCGTACATTTGGAAAACGTTGGTTATGTAACGATAAGAGCGATGTTCTGACTGAATAACCGCGCTACATTGAGAAGAACCGGGGAATTCCCGGTCCTTTTCATATGTACTCCAGTGGTATGCGCATATACTAGAACGCAAGACCAGCGAGTTCGCGGCTATGATCGGCAAGAAAACGATGAAGTGTTCCTTCATCCTGAACCTTGCTATGTTCGTCTACCTGGTTCTCAGACCAGTTGATGAGGTCGTACAGACTGGCAACGTCACAATGCATCTGGACTTGCAGTTGCCCTTCGCCGTTAAAGCCCTCCACAAAGAGGCCATCTTCCTCTTCGCGGATTGCGAAACTCTTGACGCCAATCTGATCGAGTACCTCACCGACTGCATGCAAGATGCTCGCATAACTGAATGTGGCCGGCATTGATCCCTCCCTAAATATTCGGAAGCTCTGCTTATTTCTGTTACGAGTAGACTACACTGTCAAACTGCAACACACCATTACTAAGGTAGGTAGTTTGTCAGCCTCATACTACACACTTAGTAAATCTTATCATAACATTCCCGAAACGTCAAGCTAGATTGCACGGCTTTAACGTGCATTTTTTGATAGTATGTTACCAAAATTACCGTTTGCCATTAGTACCATTGGCCAATGCCGGGGTTGGAGCTGTCCACCCTCTGTGTACCGATGGAACCGCGCCACTATCCTGGCTGATCGTGTCCGTGAAAGCAGCTGTACCGCTTGTATTTGTCGCGCTCAGAATTTCAATGGCCTTCAAACGCCAGAAGCGTGCGCTAGCGGGGCGTTTTAATGCCAGATACTCGGCCAATGCCTCATCGGTCATATCGGGATTATTACGCAATGCCTCGATAGTCATCTGCAATTTATCTGGGCTACCCTCGGATGGAACCGCCGCCAGCGTCGGGTTGGTAGACGTTACGGGTTGCTCACTCAAGGTAGCTGTATCCTTATCGAGTGCTACGAACTGGCCCGTGATTGGACGCGATATGTCGTTCTTTTCGTTCTCGCTGGCCGATGTTGCGCTGCTCTCAGCACCTGGACGATTGATTGTCGCCGCCAATAAGGTAGCTGGGGATAGACGAGTGCTGCTACCGATAGCACGACGCAATGCGGCGATTGGCAGGTTCGTCTGCTTCGCCAACTCACCCAGTGCCAGCATTTGCTGCTCGTGTTCCTGTTTCTCCTCCGCACTGGTCTCTGTGATCGTCTCGGCCATCATTGTATAGACAATACCGAGCAATGGAAACGCGCTAGCCATGAACGGAAAAATGCCCGTCAACCAGGGGGCGGTGGTCTCAGCCGCGCTCAACATGGTTGGGCTGTGAAATTGCTTGGCATAGGCCCAGTTAACAACCCAGGAGAAGAAGGTGCATATAACAATCAATAGCCAGTGTTGCCATACTGCTTTGGCAGTACGATAACGCCGATACCTCTGGAAAGCCGTCCAGGAAAGCAGATATACCGTTACATCGATGCTAATAGCAATTGCGTAGCTGACCACCCACCACCAGATGCCCTCTGGTCCCTGCGAAGGCTCAAACGAAGCAAAAAAATAGGCCACGTGTGGAATTGAGGCAGCTAGAAAGACAGCAAAGGCAATCCAAAAGAAATATTTCATCATTGTCTAATCAATTTCCTCCAAAGGAACGAACTATCCCCTATGTTCATTTCATAAAAACATACATAAGTAAGCGTAACTATAAAATTGATGAGTGTCAATCCTATTTGGTACTATCTGGCTGTTCTTGTGTTAATTAATTTTACTGTGTCAAAGGGGTGTTTGTATATATGCTTGCTTTCTACCCAACAGTATTCCTGACTCTTTACATGAACATCCCGACCAATTTTTGGAATTTTGCAAAATTCCAAAAATTGGTCCTAAAAAGTGTTGACAAGTTTTGCAATGTGTGGCATAGTATCAAAGCACCGCGAGAGCGCGGCGCAAAAGTACACTGACAACTAAATAAGCATGATTACTTCAATTTTGCCGTTCAAGCTAGCCGCTGACATGTGTCAGCCACATATGTCAGTCGGCATCAACGGCATTTTGTAACAGAGGATAACATAGACCACAGGCATCATTTGTGATCATCATCTGCCCGCTTCATCTATGCTTTGTCGTATGAGGATGGTAGCGTGATTGCAAGCGTGAAAGAGTACGAGGTGGATGCCTAGGCGCTGAAGTCCGAGGAAGGACGCGGAGACCGGCGAAA
>JAJZEJ010000833.1 GCA_021828635.1 Chloroflexota bacterium | reverse complement strand
CGATCCCAAAAGCAACAACACCAATCGCCTGGTGCAGGTCTCGGAGGAACTGGCGGGCGTTCCGGCAAAGCGTATTGAAGACCTCTCGCAGCTAAATACAGCCTGGCTCCAGGGCAAGAAACGTGTTGCTGTCACTGCTGGTGCCTCCACGCCCAGCCAGATTACACGCGAGGTTATTCGCTTCCTGGAACAATATGAAACAATAGAAACAACAGCCTCCCCGGTCGGTTAAAAGAAAGAATGAATACATTACGCGAAGCAATAACGGCCTGTAGTGATGCACAACTGCAACACATCTACCATCTGTGGGGTATAAGCAAACAAGAGGAATTTGAAGCATCACCCGCTCATACTACCGCCAACACTTTTTTTGAGCGCATCTCTGACCCCATTGCCGCACGTTTCGTCTGGCCCGCGCTCTCCACAGAGCAGAGCCGGACACTGTTCTATCTGGTCTCGCCAGCCGCCCGCAATGGCATTACGCTACCCACTGTGCAACGTAGAGTGCCGATAGAAGACGCACTACCAGGGGTGCTGGCAACCCTAAAAGAAAACTGCTTCATTTACGAAATGCCAGGGAAAAAAGCCAGTGTACTGACGCCATATGTTGAGTTGGCATCCACCCTCTACCATACAGGACTCGAATACTTCGCGCAGATCGAGGATTTGACACAAAGCTCTCTCATGTTACTCATTAACCACCTTACAGAGAATGAGGTGCGGCACATTGTCCGCAATATAGAGATAGAACAGGCTGAACACATGAGCATTTATCAACTGCGAGGCATGCTCAGCAACGAATTGCTCACCAGCGATTTCACCATCGTCTCTAAACTCACAGCAGAGCAGCGCAACCTGCTGAAAACGCTTTGTAACACCGCACGCCCGCTTGGCATTGAGGCAATTCACAAGCAGGCGGGTATCAGTAGCGAAGATACTGACGCGCTCTATCACCTGCTGCATACCTTCACCAACTATGGGCTGGCCTTTGATACCTTCTCCGAGGAACGGCGCGTCGTTTTCGTACCAAAAGAGATCAAGGCGGCATTAAAAGAGGCGCTGGTTCACCCACCAAAACCACGCCCTAAAGCTGGCCTGCAACTACTCACAGAGCTACCTAAACAGCAGGCACATAGCTCGGCAGCCGTTCTCTTCGATATCGCAATCGTCATCAATGCAGTCTACCAACAGACCATTCAGCCCACACAGTCGGGTACACTGCCCAAACGCATTACCAACAAGATGCGACCGCTGACCAATGGGCTACCGCGCTATTCTGGTTACGATGATGATGATGGCTATCTCACTATCGTCTTTAATACCGCTACCACACTCAGCCTCGTTCATTGCCCAACACCACCGGTAGCAGATATGAAACCCACCTATGCGCCAGCCGACCAGCTAGAACAGTGGACAACCATGACGCTCGTAGAGCAGGGTCGCCAGCTTATACGCTACTGGTCTGAATATACGCATAATCGCTGGACGGATGTAGTCGGTGAAAATTATACACGCGACTACTATGCCTACGACTACTATTCATGGTCCCCATTACAGATGCGCAAAACTCTGCTAACCTATCTACGGCGCTGTACACCAGGGCAGTGGTACCGCATCGACTCATTGCTGGAAACCATCTGGCAAGAGGCACCCAATGCGACGCCCAAATACGGTCAGCAGAAAAGCAAATCGACAGAGAAAGAACGCGAAAAGTGGCTACGTCAACAAGGTGAAGTCTATACTGGTATGCTCGCCTCTTCACTCTACGAGTTCGGTCTCGTCGATCTTGGTTACGACCGTGAGTCGGAGCAGGAGGCTGAACAGCATCATTATAACCCCGATGCCTTCCTAGTCAACGAGTTGGGGGCCGAGGTACTGACAGAACTCAAGCCAGCCGTTCAACTACTTCACCATCAGCATAATGCAGCAACGGCAACCGAGAACAGACGCGCACTAATCGTGCAACCCAACTTCGAGTTGCTGTTGCTCGAACCCGCTATGCCCACGCTCTATAGCGTTTTGCCTTTTGCTCAGGTCGAGCAGATTAACCAGGTCAGCCGATTGACCTTGACACGTAACTCGCTGCTTCGTGGTATGGCAAGTGGCCTGGACCTCGAAACCATCATCGCTACGCTCACTATGCTTAGCGCAAAAGAGCTACCACAGAATGTTGATTACACCTTGCGTGACTGGGCTAAGCTTTATAAAGGCGCACGTGTTTCCACAACGGTGCTGATTGAGGTCTCCAGTGAAGCTATCGCGGAAGAACTCTACAGTTCAGGCAAGCTGAAATCGCTCAGCTTTCGACGTGTTGGTTCACGCGCGTTAGCGACGCCGAAAGATATTAATACTGTGCGTAACGCGCTGGACAAAGAAGGCATCGCCGTCTCCTTTGGAGCCACAAGCACGCAACGCAAGGGGTACAGTTCAAACGCGATCTTTACTTTCGACACGTCGCAATAAGTTGCATGGCTTGCTGGCGTGCATCGAGCTTTGAAAGCGTCACTACCTGCTGAAAAATAGCATGGCGCAGGAGATTACAGCGCAACTTGAATTCTTCGTCCGCCATCTCTCCCGCACCCTCAGTAGCTGTACGCTGCTCTAGCTTGCGCAGCTTCAACACAAAAAAGGCCAGGCGTAGTAGCTCAAAGCGGCGAATCTGGGCGGGTGTGATCAATGTACTACGTAACGCCATTTGCGCCTCTTGTGGCACACTACCAAAGTTACATTCTTCTATAAACTCATTGTTCATATGGAGCGATGACCTTTCGGATATAAGCTAGCAAACAGATATTGATGGTGTAGGGGCCGGTTGACCGGCCCCTACATCTATACGAAGTCCTCTGTTACTTAGCATTCTACCAGCCGGACGTTGTAGATAAGTTGAGAGTTGGTAGGAAGCGGGTTGAGAAACTAGTAGGCAGCGTTGTGAAGTAGACAAACCATAATTCTCATCATGATGCATCATAACGTATCGTTCGTTACAACAAATAAGAAGCCAAAGCGGGCGAGGTACAAAGTGGCAAAGGTTGGTGAAATACGTTACAATGGCCTCACATGGTAGGGACCGATGTAGCGATCCCCACAAATAGCCATTCTGTACTATTCAAGACGGAAAGAAAGGGTTTTTTATGGCAGGAGACTGTTCATTCGATATAGTATCGCAGTTCGATGAGCAAGAACTGCTCAATGCGCTCGATCAGACGCGGCGTGACGTGCAAACCCGCTTCGACCTGAAAGATACAAAAACCGAGATTACGCAGAGCAAGGATAGCATTACCATTCAGACTGAAAGTACTATGACACTCAAGAGTGTGCGCGACATTCTGGAATCGAAAGCGATACGGCGCAACCTCTCGCTGAAGATTTTCAAGCCTGGCAAAGAAGAAAATGCCTCCGGTGGGCGTGTGCGCCAGGTGATTCAGTTGCAGCAGGGCATTTCACCGGAAATGGCAAAGGACATCAGTAAATTTATTCGGGATACGCATCCCAAAGTCAAGCCGCAAATTCAGGGCGAGGCCATTCGCGTCACGGCCAAGAGCCGCGATGAATTGCAGGCAATCATCGCCACATTGAAGCAAAAAGACTATCCGGTGGCATTGCAATTCATCAATTACCGTGGATGAGCATGTAAATAGTGCAACGTAGCGCGATAGTTCCGGTACTTTAGTACCAAAACAAGTGTCCAGCCCAGAAATTTGTAGTACCCTAACCTTTGACTGGAACAGATTGCTAGTTCACGGACTACCAGCAACGCTCAACAGCAGCAGGAGACCTGGTGGCAGATGCATTCTGTGCCAGCGTTCGAGAAAGCGAACCCTTCATGCCTGGAGACAGACAAGTTTTTAATGCGGCTATCAACGCAGCCGACCGGTACCGTTGGGATAGCCAATGGGCGGAAGCGGCCCGCGAATACCAGCGAGCATTAGCTGAGTTTCCAGACGACGCGACAGCACGCAGTGGAATCGGCTTCTGCTATATGCAGACCAAGCAATGGCAACAGGCGTTAGAGCAGTACGAGCATACGCTCAAACGTGATCCCAGCAATGTGATCGCACTGAGCAAGACGGCTGAACTCTATGGTATCCTTCATCGACGCGAAGACGCCTACCGAGCTTACTTGCACCTGGCAGACCTGTATTCACAGGCAGGCCAGGGCGCACGCGCCGAAGCTGCATGGCAGAAGGCTGTTCAGCTCTCTCCGGGAGACCCGGAGCCACATGAACGGCTCGCTAGTTACTACTTTGAGAAAAAAGATATCGCCGCGATGGTGCAGGAGCGCCTGGCGGCAACGCAGGGCTATCTCTTGCGCAATCAACCAGGATTGGCACGCATGCAGTGTGAAGAAGCTCTACGTATAGATACACACAACATTGAGGCACAACAATTACTCGCACGCATCCTGGATGGCAACTCCCCCTCTCGTCAGAACAGCGCGGGAGCGCCTTACGGGAATGATGCGTTTTATACGAAACAACCGGAGCAGAGAGCCGAACTCTCTGGTCCGATGGCAGTCACAGGTGGCCCGTCGGCAGAAATGTCGGCAGACACTACAAGCGGAGGGAATTCTGGCATCATGGGTAACATGGGTAGCGCGGGCAACTTCGGTGGAGCAGGCACTCCGGGAGCATCGCTAGCTAACGGCAATGGCCCCGGCAACGCTCCTCGCAAACGAATTTCAGCAAGCCAGGTCACAGGCATACTCAAGCAGGCGCAAGCGTTTCAGGCACAGGGACGTTTCAACGAGGCAATTGACCTATGTGAACAGATTCTCGACAGTGGTTTTGATCGGCCTGACGCTCAATATTTTCTGGGCTGGCTCTATCAGGAACAGCGCCGATGGGATGACGCCATCCGACGCTTCCAGACGCTGCTGAACGACCCGGACTATGCGCTGTCTTGCTATTACGCACTCGGTCAGTGCTACCGGGCGCACGGTGATCTGCGCACTGCTACCGTTCATTTCGATGAAGCGGTAGATCGTGTTAATCTGGACGCTCTTACACTAGAGGAGTCTGACCAGCTCGTCCAACTCTGTCAGGAGGCGGCAGAGGCCCATCGCCAGCTCGGTGAGCAAGAGCAGGCACTGACCGTCTATAATGCTTTGCTCGGTTTCCTGCGCAGCCGTGGTTGGAACGACAAAGTGGCACAGGTTGAATTCATGCTGCAGCAAGCTCAGAATACACCGATGCCAGTACGTTCTGTTACCCCTCCACCTAATCCGCAGGTCAACCCACAAACGCCATTCACCAATCAGCAGACAATGGCTCCCTCTGCGTCATCGATCCCAGAGGCACCCACGATGTCAATTAACGTCGCCAATATGGGTACGATGACAAATGGTTCAGCCAATCAGGCATCTATCCCACCTGTGCAACCAGCCCAGCCCGCAAATGGTGCCACACCATCAGGTGAATTACCCGACTGGTTGACAGGCATTCTGAGCGACGCCGACAAAACACAAATTGCTAAACCGGCACCACCACCAGTGATTCCCATCTCTTCGCCAGTGACCGATCAACCCACTGTCGCACAACCCATTCCATCAGCAGCCAACGGCCCAGAGGCCGCCGTTCCTCCCGCCCCTGCTGTGCCATCCTGGCTCACCGAAGAGGCTAAACCGGCTCATGTGGCCCCAGTTCAACCAGTACCGCCCGTTGCCGCGCCAGAACCAACCCTCAAGGCCGAGCCAACACCGGCGCAACCCGCTCGACCAGCAGAGATGCAGGCTAACACAGTAGCCCCTAAACCACCAGCTCCAGAGCCTATCGCACAACCAATACCAGCAGCGCAGCCGGTGCAGCAAACGCCAGTTGGTCCGCAAGTTTCGCCACTGCCCATCGACTCATTCACTATTCCAGCGCCCTCGAACGCTGGTGCCATGAAGCAACAACCACGGGTCGAAGACTTGCTGACGCAGATGGCTGGCAAAGATGCGGCAAGCAGTGATTTGCAGCAGGTAGCTGAAGCAGTACTGCTTAGCACGGCTAATCTACCCGAAAATGTGCGGGCGCAAGTTGTGCGGGCGATGCAGGATATCCAGAACTATATCAATCATGGCCTACTGAACTCGGCCACCGAAGAGTGTCTGCGCGTCATCGACATGGCTCCTCAATATCTGGATGTTCATCAGGTACTATGCGAGATTTATGTGCGTCAGGGTCAGGTTGCCCAGGCCGTTACCAAATATGGCATCCTGGTTGATACGTACATTGTCAATGGACGCATCGATGATGCCATTGCTATCTATCGACGCATCTTGCAACTGGAACCCAATAACCTGACCTACCGCGAACGGCTCATCAACTTGCTTTCCTCGCAAGGCAATAAAGAAGACCTCTTGCGCGAGCGCACCCTTGCCGCCGAATCCTATTTGCGTCTCGGCTACATGGACCGCGCTCAGAGCGAACTGGAACAGGCGCTACAAGAGAGTCCGACCAGCGTGCCAACGC
>JAJZEJ010000382.1 GCA_021828635.1 Chloroflexota bacterium | reverse complement strand
TTCCGATCGCTCACCTGGCTCTTCACCGTAATATATATTATCTTTTGCCTCATTATTCTTGCATCTCTCATCTTCCACTTTAACTAAAATTTTTGTAAAGAGGAAGATGATCCATAAGAAACTAGAGACTATCTCATATACAATTGGATGTCACTTAAAAGCATGATATAATGCTCAACAACTTCCTTCGATACACAGATTATTTGCAAAGATTGCAGTGAGGGTACGATGCAGAAAGACCGAAATACTTTGCGCTGGCTTCATCTCTCCGATTTCCACACCGGCAAAGACCAGTTTGGTCAGAGTATGACCTATGGAGATATCTTAAAACATATTGAAGCGGTTATTAAAAAAGGCTTTGTACCGGATCTCATTTTTCTCACAGGTGATATCGCAAATGAAGGTAAAGCACCAGAATATAAAAAGTTTATGGAAACTTTTCTTAGGCCGCTCCAGGCTATTTTATGGACGACACTAAACGAAGACTATAAACAACGCATTTTCTTGATTCCTGGTAATCACGATGTCACTAGAGATCAGCTGCAAGCCGTGAAGTTCTATGAATTGCTCCAAGAACATCCAACACTCTTTGATGTATCGAAGGAAGGAGAAAAACAAAGGAAACAGTATCTCTATCCACGTTTTAGAGCATATAACAATGCGGCAATGCATGGCTCTACAGCTATCAGTGAAAAATGGCTGGAATTATCTAAAGGCTATTACACTGCTGTTTTTGATAAAACACTGAATCCTCATCATACCATCGGCGTTCTGGGTCTTAATACCGCCTGGTTATCCTATGGTAAATCCGATCAACATCAGATGACACCAGGAAAATACTTAGTCAGGCTGGGTTTAGAAGAGCTGGCGAGAGCAAAGTGTGATACCTATATTGTCTTGGGACATCACCCAATCGATTGGTTCAGAGACGAGGATATCAGTTACATTCGCTCTCTCTTCGGCCAATACAAGGTTATCTACTTACATGGTCATCTTCACCGCACAAGTGGCAGGCAAGATGAAGGGGGTGGGCATCCATTTCTCACTATTCAGAGCGGTGCCGCTTTTCAGGCGCGTGACGATGTGAGATGGGTTAATCAGCTCTTGTGGTGCGAACTCGACTATCAACGCAAGCGTATCGAAGTAGATCCTCGACAGTGGTCTCCTGACTTCGTGCAATGGGTAACGAATACAAATGCCTTTCCGCCGCCTAATCAGGTTGCTAATCGTTCACGCTGGTTTCTCCGCATACCGCGCAGTGCTGAGGAACTGGCAGATGGTGATGATGATCTTGCAGAAGAAGATACATTAGATACCCCACCCGGTTGGTTGCATATCAGCAAGCAGTTTCTCGCGGCTACGAACAAACAAACTGTCGATGCAAAACAGATTATTAATTATTACGATGGCAGTTTCCCCAGTTGGCCGGTAATTCTTTCAGCATATAATGGCACAGATATACCCAATATTCCTGCGCGAACTATCGTGGATACGCTATGGCAACGGTTGCAACAAATACATCAAGACAATAGTCTCAGTGTCACCGTTCTGCTTAGCGCGGGAGGTGAGGGCAAAACAACTGCATTGATGCAGGCTGTCTGTCGTTTCGTGCAGCACTATAGTGACTGGCATGTTCTCTGGCGCGAAGACGAAAAACAAGGATGGTCAGATAATCTGGCGAGAAGCATTGCGCAGATGGGTGGAACGTGGCTGGTTGTGCTAGATGATACCGATAACGTTGCACACGATATATACAGCTTCGTCAAAATTCAATATAATCATCAACGCAATAACGTTCATTTTTTGCTGTGTTGCCGCGATACCGATTGGCTGGCAATCAACGCAAAAGAATACCATTCCTGGAAGAATAGTAGTGACTACCAGGAAGTTTTGTTAAAAGGGTTAGAACGTTCAGACGCGGAACGTATCTTCGATGCCTGGGAAAAATACGGCAAGGAGGGGCTACGCAATCTGGTTAATTTATCGCGTACTGATGCAGTCCAGCAACTAATAGAAAAAGCCAGAGATATTCCTGCAAAGTATGGCTCCTTTCTAGGCGCTCTCCTTCAGGTCAGATTTGGACCGAAAGGACTGTACGAACATGTTTCCTCAATCCTGTCGCGCCTGGACAAACATCCCATATCTGATAGCAATGCTTACACCCTGCTCGACGCTTTTGCCTATATTGCGGCAATACATATCCGCGACGACCTGGAACTACCAGAAGCAGTACTGGCACGGGTGCTTGGTTGTAGCAGCAATGAACTAGCGAAATATGTCACCAAGCCGTTGGGAGAAGAAGCGTCTATCTCAAATAAGGGCCAGTATCTGTATACCCGTCACCGCGAGATCGCAAAGGTGTCTCTCTCATTGCTGGAAGAACGCTTTGGTTACAAGCTGGCCGATATCTACATGCGTGTCGTGTGTGCGGCAGTTGAGGAGTATAACGATAAAAGAACTGCCTCTTACAACAAAAGCGTTCCCAACATTAAACAGTGGAATTTTATTGCCGGACATTTTTACAATGAAGGTGAGAAAGAACTGGATGAGAGCAAGAAAGAACTGGCGATTCGTCTGGCCGAAGAGTTGATTAAGATTGAGCCAGGCAATCCACATTTTATTGACGAATTGTCAAAACTCTACAGGAAAGACCGGCAATATGAGCAGGCAATCCTCATGCTTCGTGACATTTCTCAAAAAGTAGGCGTAGATAAAACCTATAACCGGTTCCTCTCAGATAGAGGCTATTATTATGAATGGGCTACTGCTGAGGGCATGGCTGGTAATATTAACCTTGATGCCTGGCTGGCTGGCCTATCAATGGCTGATGAGATAGGTGACACAATGCCAGATAATGAACGCGCAACCATGTCGTTAGCAGGATTAGCTACCGTGTTTGTGAAATTATTCAACAAGTACAACAACACGGCCTTTATCGAAGCCTGCGCCGCTGCCGTCTGCCTGGCAAAACCAATCACTGCCGATTCAAGAACAAAAAAGATTTTACAACGCGGATATGAGCAGGCGAAAAGCGCCGGTATAAAAGACTTAGCACCTGAACCTGCGTTTAGACTGTTGCAAAAAGGTATTGCCCTGGCCTATACACAGCGTGAAGACGGTATAAAAGTATGGCTATCGCCTGATGGCAAGCTGCATTTCACGCGCCTTGCTCATTTACTTAAAATTCCTCTATCCTGATCGCCATCTTGCATGCCATCTCCCATAGCACACGCCGCACATAGTCTTCATCAAATAGCGATACACTATAGTATAAATGTGGCCTTCTTTTATGAAGGTCATGTTTATTTTTGCTATAGGAATTGCTATCAAAGATGGGGTATTATTAAGGATACGTATACAATAACATGAACGGGTACCTCTCGATATGGAGCAACCCCACTCATTCACAGAATTGGACACTGCAATGGGCATTTTTTTTGGTCTCGCCGCCGCTTTGGGTTGGGGCATTGGGGATTTCTTCGCGGGCTACTCCACGCGGCGAGTCGGCACCTATCGTACAATCTTCTTCTCACAATTTATCGGTCTGCTCGCTCTCAGCATCTATCTTGGTGTCACAGGCCAGTTCGAGCATTTCTTGCAGCCAGCATATTTGCTACCCTGGCTCTGGACAATCGTAGCCGCACTCATCAATATTGGTTGCTCGTTCTTGTTTTATCGTGCCTTCGAGATTGGCACTCTGGCAATCATCTCGCCCATCGTCTCCAGCTATGCCGTTGTAACCGTTGTTCTCTCTGTGCTAAGCGGTGAAACACTGAGTTTATTGCACACGCTAGGTATCGCCGCCGCCATGATCGGTGTGGCGCTGGCTGCAACCTCGCTCGATCTATTGAAGAAACGACCGCTACCCTATCAGACACAGCAGCAACAGCTCACGACCTACAACCTCTGGCACCGCATTGAGCAGCGTTTGCCACCGGGCGCACTGCTAGCAATGGTTGCTTCCATCGGCTATGGCATCCTCTTCTGGCTGCTTGGCTTTCATGTCACACCTTTTATCGGCGGCATCGCACCCGTTTGGCTCATTCGCCTGCTCACCATCGCAGTGCTACCCTGGCTGGCGCGTCCGCTACGTCAGCGTCTCAGCCTGCCGCGCGGTAGTGCCTGGCTGCTGCTGCTCTGTGCGGGAGCTTTCGACACGCTGGGCTACGTCTCCGGCACACTTGGCCTTGCGACGGGTCAGGTCGCCGTTGTCAGCGTCTTTGCTTCATTTTTCAGCGCCATCACCGTCCTATTGGCCTGGCTCTTCCTGCATGACCGCCTGCGCTGGAACCAGTGGTGCGGCCTTGCCTGCATTTTTCTTGGCATTGTTCTGATTAACATGTAATCAGCATGTGTGCAAGCAGGCGCAGTTCTTTCTTGTAGACACGTTGCATGATAGAAGGTAGCAGAGCGCGTTCCAGCAAACCAGACAAACCAGGGCTGATATCCAGTTCGGTCATGATCTGCACATGCGCCTGCTGACTATCTTGTATCGGTGTCACAGTAAATGTGGTAACGAGCGTAGATAGAGTATCACGTTCTACCAACACACGCCCCGGTTCAGGCTCGCTGACTATCATGCGATATGAACGCTCGACACCAGCGACACGCGAACGGAGATGGATAATCGTTCCCGCACCATGTCCTCCCGCTTCAACTTCCAGGTCTCGAAATTCCGCAGGTAGGATACGGCCATGTTTGGCATGATAATCGACGAAGATTTCATAGATTGCCTCTGGTTGCGCGGCGATAATCGCCTCTGCCGAGATACATATTCGACTCATGGCTGCTTCCTCCTAGATAAGCGTCTTGATAGTATTTTTCAAATCATATGACTTCAAGTAATATAACTTGAAAGCATCTAATTGTCAAGAGGTTATATGACGTGATAGCATAGTCACAGAGTGGCGAGGACGAATATACATGTAGTGACACCCCTTGTGGGTGCCATGATTCAATAATCTGACAAATTTGGTGAGGGGATATATGGAGCAACCAGAAGCATATCCAATTACATATGGCGTGCTAGGACTATTAGCTTTCATGGGGCCGATGTCCGGTTACGATATCAAGCATCTTTTTGATCACATGCTTTCTCCTATGTGGGGTGCGGCACATAGCCAGATTTACAACGAGCTGAAGCGCATGAAAGAATTGAGTTGGGTCGAAATGCAGCGCGAGGAGCAAGAATCGAAGCCTGATCGCAAGGTCTATTCGATTACCTCGACGGGACAGGTGGCACTGATCGAGTGGCAAAAACAACCGGCGGATGTTCACCAGATACGTGATGAATTACTGCTCAAGATCATGTTTGGCAGTTTCGCTCCGCCAGAAGCACTTGCCGAGAACCTGCGTAAGGGACTGGTAGAGCATGAGATGCGCCTTCTAAACTATCGTGCGGGTCTGCAAGCTCTTCCTCCGCGTGTGCAACAAGGTGAGCATACGAAACGCGGCAAATCGCCTTACATGCCCTATACCGAGGAAGCGGAAAAGAGCGATGATCCTTTTCTAGCTCAGATTACCCGTTTCGCTATCGTAATGGAAGAGGTGTATATCAAGTGGCTCTATGAAACACTTGAGATGGTAGAACATGCAGATGATAGATGAAAAACCTGAGCCGTTAAAAATAGAAGCATCCCTGCATGTTCAGGGATGCTTCTGTGTATTGAGAGAGCGAGAGGACTAGTACTCTGGCATGGCCGGAGCGGCTGGCTTCTCTTTCTCTGGAATATCGGTGATGAGCGCCTCGGTTGTGAGGATCATCGCGGCGATACTGGCGGCATTCTGCAAGGCGGAGCGTGTCACTTTTGCCGGATCGGCAATACCAGCATCGAACATGTCTTCGTAGCTATCGGAGAGGACGTTGTAACCGATACGGCTGTCGCCCTTCTCTTTCTGAGCGCGGCGCACGCCATCGACAACTACCGAGCCATCTTTACCGCCGTTGACGGCCAACTGGCGTAGTGGCTCTTCCAACGCGCGGCGCAGGATGGTCACGCCAGTCGCGGCATCACCACTCAGGCCCAGGTCGTTTAGAGCTTCGGTCGCGTTCAACAGAGCCACGCCACCGCCGGGAACCATACCCTCTTCAACACCAGCGCGGGTTGCGGAAAGCGCATCCTCAACGCGGGTCTTGCGATATTTCAGCTCGACCTCGGTGCCAGCACCGACTTTAATCAGAGCCACACCACCGGCCAGCTTGGCCAGGCGCTCCTGAAGTTTCTCGCGGTCGTAGTCGCTGGTGGTCTCTTCGATCTGGGCCTTAATCTGACGGATACGGGCCTGAATCTCGGCAGGGTCGCCATGACCCTCGACGATAGTAGTATCTTCCTTACGAGAGATGACGGAACGGGCAGAACCGAGATCGGCCAGCGTCGCACTATCCAGACGGCGACCCATCTCCTCGCTGATAACCTCACCACCGGTCAGCACAGCAATATCGCGCAACATCTCTTT
>JAJZEJ010000316.1 GCA_021828635.1 Chloroflexota bacterium | reverse complement strand
GTCGGGGGGGCACCATAGTGGGCGGTTGTCATGTACTGCATGGCAACTGCGCTCACCATGCCCGAAAGACCGAGAATGGCTCCGACTGAGAGGTCAATTCCTGCTGTGATGATGACGAATGTTTCCGCGACAGCTAGTAGTAGTGTGCTAGAGGCGAAGACGGTTGTGCTGACAAAGTTTTCCTGTGAGAGAAAACCTGGTGCAAACAGCGCGAAAACAATGATTAAGGCTAGTAGAATAATGACCATCCACCACTGCGACAAGGCTACTGACACGGATACGCGCGTCGTTTGCGGCGTTTTGGTCGCCTGTGGGGCTTCGGGTTGCTCTTGTAGCGTTTTCATATGCCCACCTTTGCTCCTGTAATGTAACTGACAACCTCATCCATAGAGGTGCTTTTGGTATTGAGGATCGTAGCAAGGCGACCAAGCCGCATAACGGCGATACGGTCTGCGATGGCGAAAACATGTGGAATAGTATGGCTAATGTAGATCACTGCCACACCTCTCTGGCTGACAGTGCGTGTGATATTCAGCACCATATCTACCTCATGCACGCCGAGATGGTTGGTCGGCTCATCTAATAGCAGCAATTTCTCGCCCCACATGATGGAGCGTGCGATCCCCACCGCCTGCCGCTGCCCGCCAGAAAGTTTGGAGATGGGCTGTTTGAGTGATTTGACTGTTACCTGTAACTGATCCAGGGCTTCCTGCGCTCTACTCGACATACTCTTCATATCCATGTGTCCGAATAAGCGCCCTAGCATGTCATTCCTGGTTGGGATGCGCCCAAGAAACATGTTTTGTGGAATGTTGAGCTGTGGGGCCAGGGCTAAATCCTGGTACACGGTCTCGATACCAGCGTTGCGGGCATCAATTGGAGAGCGAAAATGCTGCTCCTCACCCGCTAAAACGATGCGACCAGAGGTAGGTATGACCGCACCAGAGATCATTTTTACGAGCGTCGATTTGCCCGCACCATTGTCTCCAACCAGTGCAAGAATCTCTCCTGGATATACCTCAAGGTTGATGTCAATGTTGGCTTCAATGCTGCCATAGCGTTTCGACAGATGTTCCAGGCTGAGAACTGGTTTTCTCTGCTGTGGTTCGGGCATGATGGCTGCTTCGTCCATATCAGGCTCCTTCTTTGTTACAGATCATCGTTGAGATACTGTGTAATGCGCTAAGAAGTTGGGCTACATTCATTACGTAGAAAAAACGAAAAATAACTCATGCTATGATGACATGCTACTACTGGCGGATGCTGATGATGAAGTCTCCTCGGTTGTGTGATGAGCGCAAGATTGACGTATCAACAATTGCGTTTGCAAGATAACTTCCTGTACAGGACGTGTGTGATCCTCCAAACGTTGCAGCAGCAGATTGGCCGCTGCCTGTCCCAATTGATAGGTCGGCTGAGCCACAACAGTCAACTCTGGTTTAATCAGTGACATCCAGTTAATAGCATCGAAAGCGCCGATAGCGATGTCATCGGGAATGTGTAGCCCGCGTTCCTGAATAGCACGTACCGTACCCATCGTGAGCAGGTTGTTTCCGGTAAAAAGGGCGGTTGGTGGCTCAGGAAGGTTCAACAGGTCGTTGGCAAGCTGATAGCCTATGGCTTCCTGTGGGATGCCTGTGCGCAACAACTCTGGCAGCCTAGTAAGTCGATGATCTGTGATTGCCTGGAGATAGCCTTCGCGGCGTTCGCGGCCTGTTGTGGCTGAGGGAACACCGAGAATCGCCCCAATGCGTGTATGACCGTCCTGTATCAGGTGTTCGACTAGCGCATAGGCCCCGTGAAAATTATCTACTACGACTGTGTCTACGGCGACATCTGGCAATCTGCGATCAACCACCACCATTGGAATGTTGTTCTTGAGCAACTTCTCGCATGGATCATCCTGTTCGCGGGAGGGTGAGATGATGACTCCGGCCACATTCTCTGCCAACATCAGATCAATATACAGTTTCTCTTTTTCAACATCCTCGTCCGTATTGCAAAGAAAAATAGCATGTTGATGGGTATGCGCCACGTCTTCAACTGCACGAACAAGCGAGAGGAAAAAGGGATTTTGGATATCGGAGATAATCAGGCCGATGATACTGGTGCGCTGTACACGCAGGCTACGGGCCACGCGATTGGGTTGGTAGTTGAGTTCCTCTATCGCCGCGTAGACACGATCACGAATCTCCTGACTGACGTGAGGTTTATCGGAGAGAACACGCGAAACGGTCGCGCTAGAAACGCCCGCTCGTTGGGCTACATCATGTATCGTCGCTGTCATCTTGTTTATCCCTCATTGGAAATTCGATGTTGTAATCGATTACAAGACAATTGTAATCGATTACAACCCATCTGTCAAGAGTTTTCAGGCTGAATTTTTGAGTTTCTGAATGATGGTGAGCGGAGACAAAAACTTGGGGTGTGCTGGTGAATGGGAGGGTGAGCGCGTGGATCAGCAAGCGTTCCGCATTCTCTCTATTGCGGGCAATGCCCGGTAGTGGTGGAGTGTGTCTTCTCTACTACCAGGAACATTATAAGCAAGTTTGATGACCTCGCCAGTAGCGGCGAGGTCATCAGGTGCCAATCTAACGATAACGATATCCATATAAACTTTTTACGCATACTCCCAGGACATTTGTTGCAGCAAATGCTGCAATGCCTGTGATGCACGTTGGAATAGCTCTGGCCCACTGAAGCCACGATAGCGTTGTGCGCTGGCAAGGTGTGGCTCAAGCGAGAAGAAGCCATCGTAGCCATCCTGGCGCAGGCGTTGCAGCAGATCGGGCCAGTGCGAAGCTCCTTCGCCTGCTGGTACGACGCTACCGTCAGGTAGAGCATCTTTAACATGTACATAGCCAAGCCAGGGGCGTAGCGCGTCGTAGGCATCTGGATAGGGCGTCTGCTGGCACTGAATGAAGTTAGCGGTGTCCAGCGCATATTTGAAGTGTGCATCAATAACTTGCTGATGCACATCGACGCAACGTGCGATGATGTCGCCGTAAATTTCTTTCTCATTCTCATGCAACAGAGTCACATTGGCCTCAGCGGCGCGACGTGTCATCTCTGTCAGTCGCCGAATCACCTCGTCCCGCCAGGCTTCGGGAGCATGGGATGGGTCGGCGGCTGGTGGATAGAATGAGAAAATGCGGATGAACGGCGACTGAAAGGCGTGTGCCAACGCCATAGCACGCTCGACACGTTCAAGGTAGCTCTCGAATGGCGTGTCGATAGGCACTTTGCCGAGTGGTGAGGCAATTGCCGCTACCTTAATGCCGTGTTCATCCAATGTCTGCTTAATCTGTTGTACTTGTTCGTCGCTCAGGTCGAGAATATTGATGCCCTCGACGCCACGCAGATCAATATGCTGAATATGTTCGTGTTGTAAAACGGCGATCTGCTCATGCAGATCAGGCGAAATTTCGTCGGCGAAAGCAGAGAGGCGGATCATGAGAGTGTGACCTCTTTTCCAGTACGGGCCGATTCGTAGATGCCGAGAATGATATCGACCGGGTGACGAGCAGCATGACCATCGACGAGCGGCGTACCATTCTCGCGGATGGCACGAATCATGTCGGCGAATTGTAGGGCGTGACTATTGACTGAGAGGGCCGCCGGGTTGCTGGCTGCTGATGCCTGCTCAGTCTTCTCGGCTTTACTGGCCTTGCCGCCACCTCCATAGGCTCCCACCTCTTCTTTGTCGTCGCGGGCCAGGTGCAGGAAGCTCAGCTCGTCGGCTTCGATAATGGCCGTGCCTTTGTTGCCATAGACTTCGATGCGAATGCCAGTGCCGGGATAAGCTCCCGTGGTGGCGGCAATAGTGCCTAATGCACCATTAGCGAAGCGTAGTATGGCGACTGCTACATCTTCTGTCTCCATGCTGTGTGTGAGCGTATCGGTGTAGGCATAGATGCTCTTGACGCGCCCCATCAGCCATTGTAATACGTCTATCGAATGAATGGATTGGTTAATCAGTACGCCGCCACCATCGAGTTCCCACGTGCCGCGCCATGCACCGCTATCATAATAAGCTTGTGAGCGCCACCAGGGAACGAGCGCATTGCCCATAACCAGTTTACCAAAAGCCTCTTCTTCCAGTAATTGATGTACCTGCTGACTACCGGCGTCGAAGCGATGCTGGCTGATAACGGCTAACTTTACCTTGTGTTCTGCCTGTACTTTGAGCATCTCATCCATCGCCGCATGCCGAATCTCCATTGGCTTCTCAACGACGACATGGCGGCCACTGCGCATCGCCATACAGGCATGTTCACCATGCATCCCGCTCGGTGTACAGACAGTGACAACATCGAGTTGCTCCTTGTCGAGCATCTCCTGAATAGTGGTATAGGCCCGAATACCATAGGTATCTGCCATTTTATAGGCACGTTCCGGTATGATATCGGCTACCGCGACAAGTTCTGCATCCGGCAACGTTCTAATCGCGTTGGCATGTGTGGGACCGATGACACCTGCTCCAATTATACCAAAACGCATTTTTTCTGTCATTTTTGCATCTCCTTCTGCAATGTAGTGCTTACAGTTTCCACAAATCTCTGTAAATCATCTGGTGCTTCCTGTTTATCGCCATCGACAAGCAGCAAGAAGCACGAGCGTCCCTGCTCAATCATCGCCTGCCAGGTGCTAATAGCCTGCGCTAGTAAGAAGGCATCGTTATAGCTGCCCAAAAGGCACGGCTCGTGCTGGCGAAAAAGGATGCGTAGACTGATAAACGAAGGAAGACCATCCATCTCGCCCTGCTCAGTAGAGTGGTAAGATGCCGGTGCGAGTCGTACTTTGACAGGTACACCAAGCGTCTCATTTCCTATAGTCTGAGCATAGGTGCTAAGAAGATGGTTGAGTTTGTCTGCTAGATTACCGTTAAAGGTCAGGTCCAAGTAAGAAAGTGGGCTGTTTTTGTTTGTTGCCGCCTGCAATACTGCCTGTGCAAAGGTGGTTGCGGCTGATGGCTGGATAGCTGTACCGGGAGGGGCATAGAGAATGAATGGGCCATCAGCACTGCTGCTTTGCCACGCTGCAAGTACATCCAATGGATTGGCTTGCTCGCGCAGGACACGGGCGCGTGCTTTGTAATTTTCCACGGCGGGCTGTCCGGCGAAGGTAATATCTTGCAAATAACCGTAGAGTGCCATGCAGAGTTGCCAGCCAAGAAACTGAGTTGCCAGCGCCGCCAGCCTCTGCGGAGAACTTTGACTATCTAGTGGCAGGTGAGTGAGAACATAGCTACCAGCATGCTGCTCGGTTGGTTGTTTTGTGACGACCGAGACCAGTAGCAGAGCTTCTTGGCTATAGCATGGAGCTTGCGTATCGAGGGGTTGATCGCTGAAAACCACAATGCCCTTCTGCCCTTTGCCGAGGCTCTCTTCCATGAGTTGCTCAATCCATTGTATCAGCGCCCCCCAGCCTTGTGGAAAACTTAGCATGAGACGACATGCTCCGGCCTGACTGTTGTCGGCGAGCATGGCGGCAATCTGCACAAAGGGGTGCTGTTCAGGATGCTGCGTGGCGAGATCAAGGTTGTAGTCGGCCCATGCCTGCGAAAGTACTGCACGTAGCTGGCCGATACTATCGGTTAGACGTGTGAGGTATAGAGCGGCGGGTAACAAGAAGACGCGCGTGGCAGGTGCGCTCATGCGACCCCCAGTACCACTGCGACCATCGAGTTGTAGCGACCAGCGTGGTGCGTTATGTTGTTGCGCGAACTGATCGAGATATGAATCTGGCAGCGTCATCACCAGGATATGCTGCGAGGCTGCTAGCTCGGCCTGTGCCAGCAAACTGCTGAACCAGGTGAGATGCGTAATCGGCTCTTCCGATGTCATACCCATGCTGACACCAATCATCATCACATCGGCGAGCAGAGCGCGTAGCCAGTCTGCTGGTATAGGCATATCTGGGTCAGGTAACTCGATGTGTTTGGCATCGGCGATCTGACGAATAATCGTATTCAAGGCGGCCGGGTCGGTGCTATCCAATGGATAAATAGCAATGTGATCGCCGTTATAGCCATCGCAGAAGCCGAGTTCGGCCATCACGCGCACGGTAATAATAGATCCCCCCATACCTGCCCAGATGATGTGGCGAATCCCACGTTCCCATAGTGCCTGCGCATCACGTTCGACGCTTTCCAACTGTGAGTCATCGGCGAGGAGGCGTGCTACGCCCTCAACCCAATCGAGCTTGAGTTCGCCATCCTCCGCGCCAAGCTGAGCCATTGTCCCCGTACTTTGGCGAAGTTGGCTTACAGCATTTTCCGCTACCAATCGTTGTAGTGCCGGATTGGAGTCGGTTATCGTATCAGGTTCCAATGACATCTCCCTCTAAAAAATCAAGTGAAATCGACGTTTTCCTATCGCTATCCCTTGACACCTCCTGCTGTTAAGCCTCCGATGAGGTAGCGTTGGAAGATCATGTATAGGATAACCGACTCCAATCCGG
>JAJZEJ010000436.1 GCA_021828635.1 Chloroflexota bacterium | reverse complement strand
CCGCAGCTATAGCACTTCTTGCAGCCCTCTTCGTAGACAAGCGTGTTGCAACCGCACTGTGGACAGAGATTGCCGGTCACATTCAGCATGTTCATACTGAGTGGTGCGGATTCCTCTTCTTCGTGTGTGCCATTTTTAGCCGGTTTCGGTGCCTCGACCTGTGCGGTAGTGGCCTCATCGGTCTTTGTTTCCTGTAGAGACTCCACGTGTAGTTCGAGCGCACGCGCAACGGCGTCGGGCAACGAACGTATCTGCTGGATGCCGAAGCCAACCGAGCGGCTACCACCAATGCCGCGCAGTTGATCGGCGATCTCCTGGGCGCGGTCAGTTTGTGAGAGCGGGCTGAGGATGCGCAGGTTGAGTGAGATCAAGCGACCAAGTGCCTCAGCTAGCGCGGCGATGTCGCTACCAGCCTTGCCAACGTTGACGAAGACCTCCAATGGTCCCTGATCGTCGCTGTTGATCGTGACATTGATCTTGCCCTCCGGCGCGTTAACCTGGCGTGTATAGCCCTGCACAATTGGCGGACGCGGCTTGACACCCTGCTGAATAGAGGTTACAGCTTCCATCATCAACGGATGCTTGGCCTCGGCCTGCTCAGCCGATTCAGTCGATTTTTTCTTCTTCTCCTCATCCTCAATGCGCGTCAGCACGGCATCACGCGAACCGTCGCGGTAGTAGGTGATGCCTTTGCACCCCATCTCGTAGGCCAGCCGATAGAGCTTCTGCACCTGCTCAACCGTGTGGTCGTTGGGCGCGTTCACTGTCTTGCTGATGCTGGAGTCGGTGTAACGCTGAATGATAGCCTGTACATGTACATGCTCTTCCGGTGTCAGGTCTTTCGATGAGACGAAGTAGTGCGGTGTCGGCTCGTTGGGATGTCTGTTGCGCCACTCTTGCAGCAATGGATGGTACAGAATATGCTCACCAGTACGGTCACGGCGCACCATTGCGAAGTCATAGACCGGCTCGATGCCAGAACTGACGCCTGCCAGGAGACTGGTTGTGCCGGTGGGAGCCTGTGTTAGTAGTACTGCATTGCGTGTACCTTGCTGCTTAATCTTCTCCTGTATGCTCTTTGGCAACCGTTTGATGAAGCGCCCTTGCATATATTTGTCGCGCTCGAAATTGGGGAATCCTCCCTTTTCGGCGGCAATTTCCGAAGATGCTTCGTAAGCTGCATCGCGGATGGTCTTGTAGATGCGCTCAATAACCGGTAGTGACTCCTCGCTGCCATAGGCCACCTTCATCTTGATCAGCGCGTCGGCCAGGCCCATTGTTCCCAATCCAGTGCGGCGCGTGCCAAGCTGTGCCTCGCGGTTCTCCTCAATGAAGTACTCGTTGGCATCAATCACATTATCCAGGAAGCGCATCGCCACCTTGCTAGCCTCAGTCAATCTTTCGTAGTCCATCTGCCCCTTCTCGACAAATGCTGAAAGATTGATTGCACCTAAATTGCAAACGTTCCACGGAGGAAGTCCCTGCTCGCCGCAATTGTGGACTATTACGCCATTTGCGACAAAAAGATGTGATGTCTGTTCTGTAAGGTCATAGACCATCTCTTCGCCATCAGGTATTAGGCTCTCAAATGTGGCAAGGAAATCTTCCGCATAAGGCCCACGTTTGTAATGAGTGAGTAGCTCTTCAAGCTTGCTTTGTTTTTCAAGAGTGAGGAAGCCGATTTGGTGAGCGAAAGTTTTCAAATTGCTTCGAGAGATCGTCAAATCATGATAGGATTGGCAATTGTAGCTACTTGTTCCACCTTTGCCATCCGGCAAGTTGCGCATACCCTCTTCACGACGATTCTTGTATAGATGTGAAGCAATGCCAAAATTTAGCAAGAGACACTGTACGCCAGTGAGTAGATCTTCGCTAATGGAGGTCAGCCGTACAGATGCACCTTTTTCCAAACTTCCCTGTACAGAGCCATCTGCTGTAAAGAGCGCGGAGAGGAAACCCTTTTGCATCTCGTGTGAGCCACGTAGCACTGATGGCGGTACTTGCAGCTTGTTCTCTCGCAATTCAGGATCGACCAACTTCAAGAGCCGTGTAGATTCTACGCGAGACTCGTTACGCTCCGCAATTTTCTGCACACCGATTACGTATTGGCGTTGTTCCTCTGGCGTTGCTACGAGGCGATTGGCTATCTCTGCAAAATGTGGAGCGATGGCCTGTTCGCTACCGAAGAAGCTGAGTGTAACGCTACCCTCGCGGCGTGTATTGATAGAGCCATCGCCAACCAGCCAGCCCAGCATCATACCCAGGTCTGCGCTGCCGGTCGTTCCAAAGCCGCCTTCACCATTGAGTAACATCAACTTGTCGCCGGTAACAAGTTCACCAGCTTCTCTCCAGCCCTTGCCTGTCAGCACTTTGTGATCTTTAGTCAGGCGCAGTGTATAGCCCTCGGCTGTTTGGAGCTTGTAGACTGGTTTAATGCCAGTTGTAAAGACATGGCTAGCCTGACGCATCGTAACAGTACCATCGACGGGCGAGACAATAGTAACAGGCTGACCATCTTCGGCTAATTCGCGTGCTGTCTGTAGACCGTGATCTGTGTAGATGAGTGTATCACCCGTAACACAGGGATTTACACATCTAATCGTTTCATAGTACCAGGTATTCGACTCAGTGTTGTAGCGATCCATAAAGACCATGCCGGGTTCGGCAGACTCCCAGGCCGAGGTGCAGATCAAATCCCATAGCTTGCGGGCGCGGATCGTCTTCATGACCTTATCCTGCCAGACCAGTTCCCAATCGGCATCATCCTTGACGGCCTGCATGAACTTGTCCGAGATGCACACAGAGAGGTTGGCATGCTCAATCTTCCCCGGCGTGCGCTTGACGGTGATGAACTCCTCAATGTCCGGGTGGTTGTCATCAAGCATGATCATTAATGCGCCTCTCCTCGAACCACCTTGCTGAATAACATCGCCGGTTGCCACGGAGTACAATTGCGCCCAGGAGCATGGCCCCGATGCAGTACCATTGACCGTCTTGATGTAAGAGCCGCGTGGACGCAACGTTGAGAGATTGATACCCACGCCGCCGCCACGCGCCATGATCTCAGTCATAACTTTGAGGTTATCAAGAATACCCTGGCGACTATCCTCCGGACTTGGAATAACGAAGCAGTTTGAGACGACAACACCGGCTGAAATGAACGAGTGATCTTCCTCAACCTCTATGTCTAGCACAGGGCCGACATAATCCTCGACAGCAATCTCATCGACCCTCACCCATTTAAGGTTATCGTACTCAAAGGCATGTTCCAGATCAATGTCATATTCATCGGTAGATACAAGTGTGACATAATCGCCTGCTTTGATTTCTTTGGCTGGTATCCAGTTTGGTTCATGTTGCAGACGTAGCCCGTCACGCGACTTATGTTTGTTGATCCACTCTGAGCGCACGACATAAACTTTATGGTCGCCGGTCACACGCAAATCATCGTAGCCGATTTTCTTGGGGCGGATGATATAGAGCATCTCCTGAGTCTCACGCTCGAATTTGTGTAATACTGGGCGTAGACGCTTGCGATGTGTTACCACAAGGTCGCCAACAGCGATTTGGGCGATTGGTCGGTAGCCATTGGCGGTCAACACTTCCTGGTCGGGTGGCATGCAGTTGTAGTATGTTACCTGATGACCGGAGCCAGCGCCGGTCAGAATGCGCCCACCAGGGACAAACTGGAAGTTTGAGAGCGTCTCGTAGAAGCGTTTTTCCCAGTAGGCTTGTTGTTCTTCGGTCTGCTCGACGGAGGCAATGCCACGGGCAACCCGCACCCAAAGCTGCTCTGGGTGCGTTTCCAGTGGTTTGCCGGAAGCGTCTTTGAGCGAATAGCGATCCAGAAAGACCTTCTCTCGAATGCCTTCCAACTGTGTATAGTGTTGCGTATCGGTGCTAGTTTGGGTAGTGGTTGTATGTGCCTGCTGTTCTAACATCCTTGACTACTCCTCTTTTCAGAAAATACAATAGTTGAGGGAAAAATATCTTAAATAGGGCCAACCACATTGTTGCCTGTGTGTCTTTTTCCTTCCGCAACCTAGTATACTTGGAAAATTTGGTAATTTCAAGACCTGAACACAATATATTGGATATTCTAATGAATTGGACACAATATATTGATTTTGTTCGCTGATGTGATATGATGATAAAGACTATCTGCAATGAGGAACGAATAACGCTCCGAAATTTACACGGACGATGAGATCAAAGCAGTCTCATCGTGGGAGGACATAATGCGTGCGGAAATCCTATCATGTGGTACTGAATTGCTATTGGGACATATCACCGACACCAATGCGACCTTTCTTTCACAAAGTCTAGCGGCCCTCGGCATCGACCTCTATTTTGTCTCGCAAGTAGGCGATAATCTGGGACGTATCGTCGAGACGCTACAACGCGCCTGGCAACGCTCCGACCTGATTATCATGACGGGCGGTCTGGGACCAACCGAGGATGATCTAGCTCGTGAGTCGATCAGCACACTGCTAGGTGAAACGATGCAGGTTGACCCTCAGTTAGAGACTGAGCTACGTGCTATGTTCGTAAAATTTGGTTCGGTAATGCCGGAGAGCAACGTAAAGCAGGCTACGCTCATCCCATCAGCAAAAGTGTTGCCCAATCCGCTCGGCACCGCCCCTGGCTGGTGGGTAGAGAAAGATCAGCATATTATTGTCGCTATGCCGGGTGTACCACGCGAAATGTATCGCATGTGGGAACATGAGGCCATTCCTCGCCTTGCTCCATCTGCTGGTGGTGTTATCTTTACACGCATCCTGCGCGTCTCTGGGTTGGGTGAATCAACTGTTGAGCAGCAAGTCAGTTCACTGATTCATCGCACCAACCCAACGGTAGCAACGTATGCTAAAACAGATGCGATTGATGTACGTATTACTGCTAAGGCCACGACGCATGAAGAGGCTGAGGCGCAGGTGTTGGCAACGGAGACCGAGGCACGTCAGATATTGGGTCAGCACGTCTTTGGCATTGACCGCGATACACTCCAAAGCGTCGTAGGGCGGATGCTGAAAGAGCGTGGGCTGACGCTAGCTGTGATGGAGTCGCTAACGGGTGGATTGTTTGCTAGCACAATCACGGACGTGGCTGGTAGCTCTGAATATTTCGTTGGTGGTATCGTCAGCTATAGTACTGAGCTGAAAGCGCAGATGGGGGTGCCACGTGAGCTATTGCAGCAATATGGTGCTGTGAGCGAGCAGACGGCACGGGCAATGGCGCATGCGGTACGTCAGCAGCTAGGGGCCGATATTGGGCTTGGCATTACAGGTGTGGCTGGCCCCGACCTGCAAGAGGGCAAACCGGTTGGCACGGTGCATATCGCGGTGGAAGGCCCAACCGGCGTAGCAATAGGTAAAGGACCGGGCTGGCGAGCAAGCCGCGAGGATCAGAAGCGCATCTCAGTGATGTCCGCGCTCAACTTGCTACGTCGTTTTCTGGATGGCACGATTCCGGTGCAGCAGGAATAGCCGGACTGTGTTATGATATGTCTGGTGATATGCTTTTGCTAAAGAATAGAGGTTAACGTGTACGGAAATTCCGATGATTTTTCACAATATAATCCCGTGCCGGATGGAGCAAACTATACTGATCCATACTCCTATCAACAAGGTAAGCAAGCCTCGCCCTCGCCGTATGCTGTATCACCAGAGCAATCATATACCGATCCATATAGTGATTATAGTCCCTATAATCATGATTTTTCCTATAAAGACATGCCGCCGGTCGAGACGCCAATAATGCCAACTGAGTATCGTGGGCCACAACAGGTGCAGGAGCAGATTGCTAGTAACGATGCGAATGCTACGACAGATGCGTCTGAGGTAGGAAAAAAAGGCAAGAAGCGTGGTTTAGCCAGACTTGGTGGGCTAGGTGCAGCCATTGCTGCATTGTTGCTCAAATTGCAAAGCTTGGCTTTTCTGCTCAAATTCGGGCTAGCTGGCATAACCGCATTGATCTCTATTGGTATCTATGCCTTTTTTCTGGGCTGGCCTTTCGCTATTGGGCTGGTGTTGTTACTCTTCATTCATGAGATGGGCCACGCGCTAGTCATGAAGTTGAAGGGCATTCCAGTCGGCGGCATGGTCTTTATCCCTATGCTAGGTGCGGCTGTCACGATGCGCCAGATGCCACAAAATGCTCGTGACGAGGCTGAGGTAGGCATCGCCGGGCCGATTGCTGGCACGATTGCCGCCTCGGTCTGCCTGCTCTTGGCGCAGATGCACACACAATCAGAAGCTCTCTTAGCCTCGCTGGCCTACTTCGGCTTCTTCATGAACCTGTTCAACCTTATACCCATCGTGCCATTCGATGGTGGGCGTGTGTTGGCGGCAATTGACCGGCGTGTCTGGATTATTGGTTTCATTGGTCTGCTAGCCTTCGAGGTCTGGTCATGGCTGCAAGGCAACTTCTCAATCTGGCTGCTTTTCTTCATCATCATGGCAGCCACACAAC
>JAJZEJ010000618.1:14248-24279 GCA_021828635.1 Chloroflexota bacterium | reverse complement strand
CAGACCTGTCGCGCCAATATGAAAAATGTTACCCGCGAAAATCGGTAGTAGGGTGGCGTAAGGAAAGACGAAAAAGGCGATCATGAGTTGCAGAAGCAAAAGAACCTGCAAGAAAGGCCGCTCTTTGACATACAGTATGCCATCACGTAAACCATTAAGCAGACTTGATTGTTGCTTTTGCGCCACTGCCGCCCTACTCTGCTCAATGCGCGGATGTATGAAGAGGAGTGGGATGATCACGGCAAGGTAGCTGATCGAGTTAAGGTAGTATGAACCGGAAAGACCGAGCAGACCAACCGATAGGCCACCAATAGCTGGACCAATGACGCGCGATAGATTAAACTGCATCGAGTTCAACGCGATACCCTGCTTGAGTTCGTCGGGGGGTACCAGATCGCCAATGAAGGTCTGCCAAGCTGGAAAACCAACCGAGCTAAAGATGCCATTAATCAAGGCCATCAGGATGATCTGCCAAACGGCAATCATATGTAATGTAGTGAGAATACCTAACGTGAGCGATGTGAGCATGTAGATCGCCTGCGTGCCAATTAGCAGGTAGCGTCGGTTCATACGGTCGGAGATAACGCCGCCGATTAATGAAAGCACAATGTTTGGGACGGTGGCCGCGAAGGTGACAAGGCCCAGTAGCAGAGCGGAGTTGGTCAATTGCAACACCTGCCAGCCCTGCCCAACGTTCTGAATCCAGAAGCCAACGCTGGAAAGAAAGGCTCCCGTCCAGAAAATGCCAAAGTTACGGTTTGATAATGGATGCAATGAGTGCAGGAAGGAAGGAGAACGCCTGCCGGAAGAGATTGGAAGTGCCATTGAGTGATCCTTACTAGTCGTCACAGCGTACATCTATCCCCTTAGAGAATGATGTACCGTATCCGACCAATATACCGTGCCTGAATGGTGTATCGTGTCCGCCACGATTATCACGTCCGCCACGACTTATGATGTCTGTCCCGATGGCTATACCACCAGGTTTTAGGAATATATATAAGACAGCTTATTAGTAAGGCAGAGTCACGATAATATGGTGTGAAAAACCACTATAAAAAGTGAAGTACTGCTGTGCAATTCTGTCAGGCTTGTGTAGTGGGTCGCATATCCGCAAGAGGTAAGACAATTCACAGAAAAGCAATAGGGCGACCGCACCACAAGAGATCGCTCTGTACCGGCGCTGCTCGCAGTGACCCACTTTGCTCGCGGTGAGCGTCACGGCTATGGATACTATGCAGGGGATAAAATGCCAGAGGAGTGTGAACAAAACATATACAAACAGTAGATGTTAGCGGCTTGCTTATGATATGGTATAGTAATGTCACTGTTAGTATGACTTTGGCTCATCCATCCCTTTACTGGGCCAAAGATAATCGGAGAAGAACGCATGGCCGTAAGAGAGGACTCCATCGAAATGCCCGATCTGCACCAGTTTTCGGACCGTCCTATGTTCAACACGAAAGCTGTTGTACAGAAAACGGGCGTACCAGCACCAACGTTGCGTGCCTGGGAACGCCGCTATACGCTACTCTCGCCGGAACGTGCCAACAACGACTACCGCCTCTACTCGGAACGGGATATTGTCATGATTCGCTGGTTGAAAGAGCGTGTCGATGAAGGCATAGCAATCAGCCAGGCTGTTGCGCTTTTCCGCCACATGCAAGAGGCGCAAGCCCCACAAGGCAGTGAAGATAACGCTCAGTTGGAGAACGAGTTACAACAACCATTAGTCGATAGTTTGCCCGCATTTCAGATTGCCATACAACCGGATGCGGACAAACAGCCACCCCCTGAGAAACTATCATACAAGCAAGAGAACAAAGACCAGGCATTCATACGGGATTGGCCTGAGTTGAGCGCGTATAGCGATTTCCCACTCGGTAACTACCCAGCCATTCACAATATGCGCATGGCACGTGAGAAGCTGATTGAAGTCTTTCAGGTGCTAGATGAGCCAACAGCGAATATGTTGATGGCCTCTATGCTGGCTATCTATCCGGTAGAGCAAGTTTGTACTGAACTCATCACCCCTACACTCTGGCAAATTGGGCAACTATGGGCAGAAGGGCAGGTTTCAGTCCCCGTAGAGCATTTTGCCAGCAACTTTTTTCGTGCCTTGCTGACCAATCTATACCATGTGACTCCGGGATCGACAACTGGTCCGCTCGTGTTAGTCTGTAGCGCACCCGGTGAGCCACATGAACTGGCCCCCCTGATGCTCTCGCTCTTTTTACGTCGCTGTGGAGTGCGCGTGGCGTATCTGGGACAAAGCATTGAGACAGCCGGCCTGCTCCAGACAATCAAAAAGATGGCTCCGGCGCTCGTCTGTATCTCATTGACAATGCCGACCTATCTCTCGGCATTGATAGACCTGGGAGAGCAGCTTCGCGCTCTGCCCCTGTCACGCCCAACATTTGCCTTCGGGGGGCAGGTGTTTACACACTATCCTAATGTGATTGCGCAAATTCCCGGCTTTTATCTGCATGGCGATCTCAAAGCGATTGTGAAACAATTGTTAGCAATGCTACAAAAGCGTTCTGAAAAGAAAAATTAGTGCAAGTAAAACGTTTTCCGCTCTACGGCGTAGTAGGCTTTGCGTTGTGTCTCTTTGCCTGGTCGGCTTCCTGGCTCCGTATCGACCCTCTATACCGTTACAGCTTTTTTCCACTCTGGTTCGGTTATATCATTTCAATGGATGCACTGGTAGTGGCACGGCATGGCACATCATTGTTACAACGTATGCACTGGCGTTATGTGTCGCTCTTTCTGATCTCCAGCATCTTCTGGTGGAGTTTCGAGGGTCTGAATATTCCGGTGCAGAACTGGCATTACATTCTGGACCGACCCTATACACCCCTGGCCTTTTTCCTAATCGCCAGTTTGAATTTCAGCACCGTGCTTCCAGCAGTGATGGAGACGGCGGAGTTCCTTTCGACTTTCAAGCCTCTGCATCCGCGCTTGCCCGCCGATAAAACGGGGCCACGCATATCGCTAGCAGTTCTCTTGTTACTGGAAGCTGTAGGGATTATCTGCTTCATCCTGCCGTGGGTTTTCCCACGCTATTGCTTTGGCTTGGTCTGGTTATGCATGGCCTTTTTGTTAGACCCAATCAACAACTTCTTAGGACGTAAATCGATCCTGGCGCATATTCTACTGCGCGATTGGCATTTCTTCGTTCTACCGCTAGCTGGCCTCTTCTGCGGCTTTTTCTGGGAGATGTGGAACTATTATGCACTCCCCAAGTGGTACTATACGGTCCCTTACGTCGGCTTCCTCAAAGTTTTTGAGATGCCGATCCTGGGCTATACGGGCTATCTACCTTTCGCCTGTGAACTCTTTGCCATGTATCAATTCGTGCTGTTGCTGTTGCGCCAACGCGATGACTTTCTGGCAATATAGATGACTTCTTGGCGATATAATAGAAGAGAAAAGTCTGATTATAGCAAGAAGAGAAGGAGACCTCATGGACGCAGCCCTGTCAGACATTGTTGTCGTTGATCTCTCCCGTGTGTTCGCCGGACCGTACTGCACCATGATGCTGGGCGACTTTGGTGCCACGGTCATCAAAATCGAGCAGCCGGGCAAAGGCGACGATACGCGCCAGTATGGCCCACCCTATACTGCCGATGAAAGCGCCTACTACCTGGGTTTGAATCGCAACAAGTATAGCATCGAACTTGATTTCAGCACACCAGAGGGCAAAGAGCGTTTACTAACACTGATTCAACAGGCGGCGGTGCTGGTCGAGAATTTTCGTCCTGGTACGCTAGCGCGTCATGGCCTGGACTATGAGACGCTCCGCGAGGTCAATCCCGGCCTGATTTATTGTTCGATCAGTGGCTATGGTCAGAACGGACCCTACGCTACACGAGCAGGCTATGATTTTGTGGCACAGGCGGAGTCGGGCATTATGGCCGTGACGGGCGAGGTCGATGGTGAACCGCAGCGTGTCGGCTCACCGATTGGCGACCAATCAACCGGCATGTACGCCTGCATGGCTATTCTGGCCGCCCTCAGAGTGCGCGACCATACTGGTAAAGGTCAGTTCATCGAGGTCGCACTCCTGGAGGGTGCCATCTCGCTACTCGGCAATGTCTCGTCAAACTATCTGATCTCTGGTGAAGAAGCCAGACGTTACGGCAACGGTCATCCCAATATCGTACCGTATCAGGCATTCCGCACAAGTGATGGCTATATCGTCGTCTCCTGCGGCAATGATCGGCTCTACCAATCGCTCTGCAAGCTACTGGAGCGTGATGATCTGGCACAGGATGCGCGTTTTGTCAGCAATCCGCAGCGTGTACGCAATCGCGCCGAGCTGATTCCACAACTGCAAGCCTCCTTCCTGACACGTGCCAGTGATGACTGGCTAGCGTCTTTACGCCAGATTGGTATTCCCTGTGGTCCTATTAACAAGGTCAGTCAGGTCTTCAATGACCCCCATATTCAGGCCAGGGGACTGGTCTGGGAATGCCAGCATCCTACAGCAGGCACAATCAAGCTTTCAGGTTCGCCGATGCACCTCTCGGAGACGCCAACGCGCCTGTACAAAGCTCCCCCACTACTTGGTGAGGACAACGACCGTTTCCTATAGATGTGGTTATCAACCTGACTATGATTGTATAATATGTTGGAGATACGACAATGAATAATTTGATGTAGGGACCGATTGACGCGATACATCGGCCCCTACACCAGACGATTACCAATCAGGAAAGCTAGATGGAACACATGACAACAACGCTTGTTGAAACGGCTTATGGCAAAGTACAGGGTACCCAGGATGGGGATATCCTGGTCTGGAAAGGCATTCCTTATGCTCAACCCCCGCTAGGGACGTTGCGCTTTCACGCGCCACAGCCTCTGTCGTCCTGGAGTGGTGTACGTGATGCCACACAATTCAGTTTGGTAGCGCGACAACCAGCGATAGACGCTGGTGGCCTGTTAGGCGGTCAGCAGGAGGCGATGGATGAAGATTGTCTGTATCTCAATATTTGGTCCCCCGGCACCAACCATGCTAAACGTCCTGTACTGGTATGGATTCATGGCGGCAGTTTTCTCACCGGTTCTGGCTCTACCCCCTGGTATGATGGCGCTGCTTTTGCCGCTCACGGCGATGTCGTCGTGGTGACAATCAACTATCGACTGGGTGCGCTGGGCTTTTTGTACCTGGGCGATCTGGATGCTGAGCAGTATGCCAGTGGCAACTATGGTATTCTAGATCAGGTTGCCGCGTTGCAATGGGTCCACGAGAATATTGCGGCCTTTGGCGGCGATGCGCAGAATGTGACTATCTTTGGCGAATCAGCAGGCGCGATGAGTGTAGGCACACTGATGGGTATGCCAGCAGCGCGTGACCTCTTTCAGAAAGCTATTCTACAAAGCGGAGCAAGTTCCAACGTCTTTGACCGTGGGCAGGCGACAAAGCGTGCCATAACCTTTCTGGATGCGTTGGGCCTGCCACGCGAGCAACTGGCGCAACTAGCAGAGATGCCACTGACACAACTTATGGCGGCACAGGAGAAACTGGTTAACAACACAGCGGGGTTGGCATTCTCGCCGGTCATAGATGGTGTCACGTTGCCGACAAGGCCACTAGATGCGATTGCGCATGGCTCAGCCGCACACGTGACGACGCTGATTGGCACGAACCGCGACGAGATGCGCCTGTTCACGGTCTTTGACCCTCAACAGGCACAGCCCAATCAGGCTCTGTTACAGCACTACTTTGGCAGGCAGGCTGAGCAGGTGATGGCAACCTATAGTAGTCACACGGATGCGCCAACCGCGGCCTGGAATGACATTCTGACAGATCGCACGTTCCGCCTTCCCGCCATTCGTCTAGCGGAGCAGCAAGTAGCACAAGGTGCAGGTGTCTGGATGTATCGCTTCGACTGGCCCACACCTGTATTGAATGGCCTACTTGGCGCGTGTCATGCACTGGAGATTCCTTTTGTGTGGGATAATCTGCATCAGAAGGGCGTCAAGGCATTTACGGGGGATGCATCTACTCGTCAACCCCTGGCTGATTGCATGCATAGCGCCTGGATTCTATTCGCGCAACACGGCAATCCTCATACACCGGTGTTGCCCGAATGGCCTGCCTATGACTCTGAGCAACGGGCAACAATGATTTTTGATGAAACGTGTCGTATAGCGCATGATCCACAGGGCGAGGAACGCCGATTCTGGGATGGAGTCATCGCGTAATCACAGGATGTGAGGGTAATAACAGTATTTATGGACAAAATACAAACGCTTATAAAGCAGGGACGCTTTCCGCGGTTTGTGCTGAAATTTTTCAACCAGCGTTTCCTGCTACGCATGCTATTAGAAGTGACGGGTATCGTTTTCGTCATGCAGATTATTACCCTCATTATTCTGCAAATTGTCTCGCACCAGCGCAAACGGCGTCACGAAGTAACCACGTTCCCTCATCCCCGCCTCAAAGAGACAGTAATAGAAAGTAATCATCTGCATATTTATGATTATGGACAAGACTTGTATGCTGCAATGTTGCAGGCGATAGATAACGCCAAAGAGCGTATCTATCTGGAGACCTATATTTGGAAGGGGGACGAGGTTGGTCAGGCATTTAAGGAACACCTGGCACGTAAAGCAGAACAAGGTATAGAGGTTTACGTCATTTATGATGTCTTCGCTAACCTGGTTGTGCCACGTGCTTTTAAGAAATTCCATCCCAAAATCCATGTGCTACCCTATCAGGCGCTCAGACAGCCCTGGCACGCGCTGGATTTACGGCGCTATGCCTTAGACCATCGCAAGTTGCTGGTCATTGATGGGCGCGTTGGCTTTATCGGCGGCTATAATATCGGCCAGCTCTATGCCACTTCCTGGCGTGATACGCATCTACGCATTGAGGGACCAACGGCAACGGACCTGGCGCACTCGTTTATCGATTTCTGGAATCGCCATGACCCGCACAAGCGCAAGATCGGCTTCCATTATCGACGCCACTTTGACCCTCTCGTCAATGTGCGTGGTAATAACGCGCTCAACCTGACCTTTCCTATCCGCGATATGTACATCGAAGCCATTGATCGAGCCGAATCCTGCATACGCCTCTCTAATGCCTATTTTGTGCCAGACCGCGCTCTCTTAGGTGCGCTCAAACAAGCTGCGCAGCGTGGTGTCGATGTGCAGATACTGGTACCCTGGCTCTCGAACCACATCCTAGTAGACTGGTTGGCTCGTGGCTTCTTCACTGAATGCCTGCAAGCGGGTATTCACATTTTTGGCTATCACAACATGTTGCACGCCAAGACTGCTACTATTGATAGCATCTGGTCTACCATCGGGACGGCCAATCTGGATCGCCTCAGTTCCGTTGGCAACTACGAACTCAATATCGAAATCTATAGCCTTGAACTGGCACGACAGATGGAAGATTTATTCCGAGGCGACCTGACCAATGCTCATGAGATTACGCTAGAGCAGTGGGTGACTCGTCCCTGGTATAGTATGCTGGGCGAACGCATTCTAGCCCCTCTGCGCATCCTTATGTAGAGGTAGTGTAAAGTAGAACGTCGTGCCTTTGTCCAACACCGTGTCGAAGTCGATGTTGCCGCCGTGCTGTTCGACGATAAGTTGTGCAATAGAGAGTCCCAGACCATAGCCTCCCATGCGCGATTGCGAGCTATGGTTAGATTGATAGAAACGTTCAAAGATATGCGGCTGATCCTCCTGTGGTATACCGTAGCCAGTATCGATGACATAAATCATGGCAAAATGCTCATCATAGGGGCGTATACGCACGGTAACAGCACCCCCCGGTGGCGTGAATTTGATGGCATTGGCAAGCAGATTATTCAAGACCTGCTTGACACGCTGCGGATCAGCGTACAGCAACGGTTCAGGATTGGGAATATCCTGCAAAAGTACGACTTCAGCTTTGCGTGCCTGCGGTTGCAGGTTATTAATAATCTGGCGCACCAGACTCCGTAAGGGTAGCTTTTGCCGTTTGATCTCAAATTGGCCCAGGTCGGAACGGGTCATGAAGAGAATGTCTTCGACGATAGAGATAAGTTGCAGTACACCCTCCTGCGTGTAGCCAAGATAGGTATGCTGCTCCTCATTAAGCTCGCCCATGTGGCCTTGTAGCAGCAGGTCAATGAAACCATGTACTGAATTGAGTGGCGTGCGTAGCTCGTGTGAGACCATTGAAATAAAGTTAGAACGCACGCGATTGGCAACTTTCAGTGTGGAAACATCGCGTGCGGTAAAGGCGACGCACCAAACGCCATCGATGGTAACAGGCGTGACGCTGGTGGAG
This sequence comes from Chloroflexota bacterium, assembly GCA_021828635.1. The sequence goes on along the minus strand of JAJZEJ010000618.1, from coordinate 15,983 downwards.
ATTTCATATTCATGCTCCGGCTCGTCGCCGATAATCAGCTCTTCATTTGGCAACGGCTGATTTTCCTGCATCACCCGTGTTAATGGGCAGCTAGAAGTACCACACAGGCTCATACGGTTCAAGTTGCGACAGCAGAGTATATCTTGACAATGGCAACCGATCAGCGCCTCTGCATTGCCTCCTAATGCCTTTGCCGCCGCCGCATTCAGTTCGACGACTGCAAACTGCTGGTTGATAGCAATGATAGCATCCGAGGTACTGGCAATCATGGCCGCTAAATAGTGATGGTGTGGGTCTTCCATAGCAGGTTGTTTGTATTGATCGCACATAGCGGAAGGCATGACAGGCGCTATGTCGGCTGTTACCTTTGCTTCCATTGACAACGATTCCTGGTTTTGCTCAGGCACACCGTTCCTACTTTCCAACGAATTTATAGCCAATACCACGCACTGATACAATGTGATGCGGCTTTTCGGCGTTGAGTTCGATTTTTCGGCGCAAACGCCGGACATAGACATCAATAATGTTGCTACTGTTTTCGCTGTCGTTCCATACCTCAGTCAGTAGGCGCTCTCGATTGATAACCTGACCGGGATAATTCATCAGCAGGCGTAGTACTTGCATCTCTTTAGGCGTCAGCACAATGGAGGTGCGCCCGTCAATCGTGACCTTGAGTTCTGCCGGAAACAGTTCGATGCGTCCCTGGTGAATGCTCTGATTGCCAACACGAGCGTACTTCTTAATGCGCCGCATGACAGCCTGAACACGAGCGATCAATTCCTGGTGATTATATGGCTTGCAAATATAGTCATCCGCGCCTATGTTGAAGCCCTGAAGTTTGGCCTCAATGGTATCATGCGCGGTCATAAATATCAGAGGTGTATCATAACCCTCGGTACGCAATTTCTCGGAAAACTCGAATCCGTTGAGGTAGGGCATCATGACATCAAGAATAATCAAGTCGGGTTCACGCTTCTGGATCATTTGCATCGCACCACGTGGATTATCCGCGGTCTCGACTTCGTACCCTTCTTTAGCCAAGACAAACTGTACCAACGTATTGGCAAAGCGGTCATCATCGACAACTAAAATGTACACTGTCTTCCCCTCTTTAACTCTAGCGTTCTGTATGAAGCTACATCACGGTGATCTGCTAGATGTAGTGGCACCTCTTGTGGGTGCCATGTCACCTACCATCGATTGAGTACAAATCACCAATCGAATACAGGCCACCTACCAACTAAAGATCAACAACTGGAAAAGCGGACCTGCGAGGGGGGTTTCACAGCCCTGCTTCCTATTCCAGCCAAATACTTATCTTTATCGCCAGGTCATATGACCTCGTAGGGGCATGATTCATCACGCCCTACAACTCCGTCGAACCTTGCAACTCTACCGAGCGGCGACCAGGGCGTGATAAATCACGCCCCTACTATCAAGAATGAGCATGTGAAGCTCGCATTTTTTCTAGATACACCATCAAAATTGCTACGTCTGCCGGGGTAACACCCTCGACACGCGCTGCCTGCCCGACTGTACGCGGACGAGTGCGTATCAATTTCTGACGCGCTTCTGTCCGCAGATGCGGCACAAGCTGATAATCCAGGGTTTCCGGCACGCGCATTTCTTCTAGACGGCGTGTGCGATGAATGGTCTGCTCCTGCTTGCGCACATAGTTTTCATATTTGACCTGTAGCTCTAGCTCTTCCGCCGTCTCGTCTGGCAGCAAGGGAAG
>JAJZEJ010000618.1:0-14238 GCA_021828635.1 Chloroflexota bacterium | reverse complement strand
GCCCACTAGCCTCACTAGCTACACTCATATCTTCTTGCTGATCTACCTCTAGCGTTGTCTGAGCAGCAATCATACATTGCGAAAGTTGTGCAATCTGGCTATAGTGGACCTCCGGGCGACGCAGCAATTCACGTGCTGTAAGTTTCTGGCCTAGAGGAGCAATACCTAATGCTTGCGCTTGCTGCTCCACCTTGCGCGAAGAGGTGAAATAGACGTAATCCAGATTGTGCAATGTACGCTCAATCTGCTCGCGTTTACGCACAACACCTTCATAACGTTGGTCATCAAGCAAGCCAAAATGATAGGCATAATCGCTCAAACGCAGATCGGCACTCTCTGGGCGCAGGAGCAAACGATACTCAGCACGCGAGGTATGCAGACGATATGGTTCGCTCATGGGACGTGTCACCAGATCATCAATCAGCACGCCAATGTATGCCTCGTGGCGTCCCAGCACAAACGTCTCCTCGTTACGGGCGTGCAAAGCGGCATTGATACCAGCCATGATACCTTGCGCCGCCGCCTCCTCGTAGCCAGAAGTGCCATTGATCTGACCAGCCAGGAAGAGGCCGGAGACCGCTTTCGTCTGCATCGTGGTCAGCAGTTGCTCAGGCGGTACGTAGTCGTACTCGACGGCGTAGCCCACACGCATCATTTCTGCCCGTGCCAGCGCGGGAATGCTGCGCAACATGGCAAGCTGCACATCCTCTGGCAAACTGGTATTCATGCCCTGCACATAAACCTCACCGGTGCGCCAGCCCTCCGGCTCCAGGAAAATCTGGTGTGTACTTTTATCAGCGAAACGCACGATCTTGTCCTCAATTGAGGGACAGTAGCGCGGGCCGATGCCCTCGATGATGCCAGTGTAGAGTGGTGAACGATGCAGGTTATCGCGGATAACCTGATGTGTGCGTTCGTTCGTGCGTACCAGATAGCAAGGCAATTGTGGTCGCCAGCCATACAAATCCTCGGCGGTCGTTGGATAGATAGGATTAGGGCGTCCACCAGGAAGCTGGACATCGTCGCGTGCCGAGCTATCAGCCGAGAAGTAGAGTGGAACACGGCTCCCCGGCTGTACCTCCGTCTGACTGAAATCAATGGTGCGAGCATCGATACGCGGCGGTGTACCGGTTTTGAAGCGACGCACTTCCAGACCGAGCGCCTGCAACGAGTCTGAGATACCCAGAGCTGGACCCTCACCGGCACGTCCACCGGGCTGTGTCTTTTCACCCACTACCAGACGACCATTAATGAAGGTACCAGTTGTCAGCACAACAGCGTTCGCTTCATAATGCCAACCATTGCTCGTGACGACGCCTGTAATAACTGGGCGTCCATCCGCGCCGCTGTGGCTTAATAAGCGCGTGATGGTGGCCTGCTTGAGTTCCAGGTCAGGCTGAGCTTCCAGCACAAATTTCATGGCTAGCCGGTAAGCTTGCTTATCGCACTGAGCGCGTAGAGCTTGCACTGCTGGACCCTTGCTCGTGTTTAAAAGACGAATCTGGATAAAGGTGCGGTCGGTGTTGCGCCCGATCTCGCCGCCGAGGGCATCGATCTCTTTGATGAGATGGCCCTTCGCCGGACCACCCATTGACGGATTACAGGGCATGAGTGCCACACTGTCCAGGTTCATCGTCAGAAGCAGCGTCTTGCGGCCCATACGCGCACTGGCGAGCGCGGCTTCACAGCCAGCATGGCCTGCGCCAACCACAATGACCTCATAGAAGCCACGTGGCGATTGTTCTATTGGATTATGCTCAGGACCAATTGTCATCACACTTGTACCCGTTCGTTTGTTTCCTATACCAGGGAGACGAAAAATTGTTCACTATTGCGCTACCCGTATTATGCCCTAGATACGCGCATACGTCAACAGATAAAAAGAGAGATAGTATTTTTTCGTGATACGCATGAGCTTTTGTAATTGTGTCCCAAAATGATTGACGAAGAGGCGTGAACATGGTAGTATCATGGCATAACCCATACCGAATGCTTCATCGGGGGCGATGACGAAATGGTAGACGTTGGAGACTTAAAATCTCCTGGCTGAAAGGCCGTGAGGGTTCGAGTCCCTCTCGCCCCACCCCGCTTCCCAAGCCATTTGGCACAAATCTCACCAAAAAGAGCAGGATCAGAAGCCTCTCTTTATTGTAGTTCGTACCTCCTTCCCCTTTTTGAACCTACACGTTTTAATCTTCCACGCTCTACCAGAGTTTCTAAATAACGAAAAGCTTTCTTCTCTGCCACACCTGTTATTTCCCTATATAATCTATTAGTGATAAAACCATGCTCCTGAACGTATAGTATCGCTTTTTCCAACATCTGTTCCTGATCAGAAAGTTTCTCAGGCAAAGGAGGTAAAGCTGATAATTGCTCCTCTTCCCACAAAGTTTTACTTACTTGTAGCTCTCGTGTCCTCATAATAGGAGAGATAGGAGTACTATGAAAAGTAACAATAAATTCGCTCATTTCCCGGAATTGAGGTACGGGAAGTCTTACACGCCTTGTTTCCTCCAACATAAATCGAATGCCACTTCCAATACGCTCCATATAACCTGGAACATCCCTAAGCAAATTTGCTAACACAGGATTGCGTAGCCTGGATTGTACCTCACCCTTTTCCATCTGTTCAACCGTGACTCCTGGAAGAAGCAAGCCTGGACTATGGATTTCGATACGATCAGCATAATAAAACACCCGTATACTTTCTCCATACCGGCTGTAATCCCGATGTATAACCGCATTTACCAGCGCCTCTCGCAATGCCTCAATTGAATACTCTGGAATATCAATTCTCTTCCATCCTTCTACCCTCCCTTCCACTGGCATATAGCTCCGAAGGAAAGTTTCCGCTCCATCTATTAATTCCTGTACCGTTCCTTTGATGATTTTCTTATCGGTATAGCGGCTTGCCCCGATTGCCCCACGAAACAAAACACAATCTATCTCACTTTGCATTATTTGCATTTGTGGTTCATGACCAAAGAACAAGATACCTGCGTTTGTAGGAACTACGTTGCCATTATCAACAACAACGCACTGCATGCCGATCAATACTTGCTCTATATTCTCAAAACGGTTAGTTTGTCGGCTTCTCATCAAACGCCGTTGTAAATAAACTTCTACTTTCTCTAAATCAATATCTTCCATTGCTGCATTGTGAGCAGGTAACAATTCCCAATGAACAAGCCCACGGTCATTTGCCATTTCGATCAATTCAGATATGTTTAACGGTACGGTATGTGTACTACGTCTCACCCAACAAACCCCGCTAGATTGATATATAGATTCATTATTTGGAGGTACTGTAGCAACTACTATCTGTTTTCCATCTATTTCATAAATTTCAGGCTCAGGAGGATTAAGCACTAACGCAGGCTTAATGATCTGGCGTGTGGCTCGTAAGATGACATCTTTTGTCAACGCCATACGCTCTTCAGATACACCCACTACTTTACGTTCTGCATCCTCGATCCCAATAATAATCACTCCACCTTGAGCATTAGCCATACCACACAACCTTTCAGCCATCTCTATGGGTCTAGGAATCGCTACTTTAAACTCGACATTAGTTGTCTCGCCACCCTTAATTAAGCGCCTGAGAGCTATTTCATTTAACCTTACCATAGCAACCTCCACAGAATAAAACCTGATGTCCTTGAACAGCTTTATTGTAACAGAAACAAGCTATTTCAAACAACCTTTTATCGTCTCTGTCCGATACTTTGTCCGATATCTGTCCGATACTTTGTCCGATATCTGTCCGATATACTCTATTTCACGCATTTTTTGATCCTTTTGACTATTAGAACATGTTAGAAGAACAGGGCTTTCTGGCCCGACCCTGTGATACGCATGAGCTTTTGTAATTGTGTCCCAAAATATTGACGAAGAGGCGTGAACATGGTACAGGCAGCTTTATTGTCAACATCTTCCACCGCATCAGCCGCACGAAACTGAAATACAAGTATCAAAACGACCTCTTTATATTCCATGTGCATTTTTTAACGTGAAACTATTTAACTCTAAGAATGTGACACAAGCGATAAGTGCTGTTCTTTTATTCCCATCGATAAATGCATGAGCCATGCAAATTCCATCTGTAAGGCTTAAATTTTGAGATTTTTTATCGCCACCTGCCCTTGACAAGAACCTGCTCACGGTGCTACTATACTATCTATAAGGAAGTTACTTTCATTTTGAATAAAACTTCCCTTACAAAAGAAATGAAAAATAACAAAGGGAGTATACAAATGGCTTGGGAGATAGATGCGTCTCATTCGCATGTAGCGTTTTCAGTTCGTCACATGATGGTTAGCACCGTGCGCGGGCGTTTCAATGTTGTCAAGGGTCATCTGCACATTGATGAACAGCAGCCCGCTCATTCCTGGGTGGATGCAGAGGTAGATGCCGCCAGCATCGATACACATGACGAGCGACGCGATGGTCACCTGCGCTCAGCGGACTTCTTTGAAGTTGACAAGTACCCTACCATCACCTTCAAGAGTACCAACATTGAGCATCTCAGTGATCAGGAGTATAAGGTCACTGGCGATCTGACGATGCATGGTGTCACGCAGCAGATCACCTTCAACGCGGAGTATAGCGGCCAGAGCAATATGATGGGTGTGCAACGTACGGGCTTGAACGCCAAAACAAAGATCAATCGTAAAGATTTTGGTCTTGGCTGGGGCGCAATCGCGGAAGCGGGATCTGTAGCGGTCAGCGAGACTGTCACGATTGAGATCGATCTTGAAGCGGTTCAGAAACCAGTAGCACAAGAGGCGGGTGCGGCAACGCTGTAGGGCATCTGAACGAGGATGTAGTGCAGATTCAAAAATCCTCTTTATCCCTTTTTCATTGGGGCATTACAAGAGACAGGTACGTAGAGAATCTATGTGCCTGTCTTTTATTTATATGAATGCGAGGTTCACCAATATTCATAAGGCTTGTCAACCAGGTCCACCAGGTAGTGTAGAGAAGGCAGCGAGATAGCCGGTCGAATCACCGGTTCATATAGATGTGCAGCGAGGTGTACAGCATCAAGAGGGGTAGCATTTGGCATCACCTTGAGCAACTTTCCACCATTAAACTGATAACCAATACAGTTTTCCTGGAAGCGTCTGTTCAGTTCCTCGATAGCATCATCTGGTGACTGCGAGATTTTAGAGTTTTTAATATCTTCAGGAGTCAGGCGGCGCACTTCAGTGTCGAGTATATAGAAAGAAAGATCAATAATGTCCAGCACCCCGTCGGTAGTGGTATTCAGCAAATATTGCTGGCATTGCACAAACGGATTGGCTTTGCTATCGCCAAGTGCGAAGACGCCCAACTCACGTGCCAGAATACTGAAGATACGAATCCAGATAGCATTAGAAGCTGGCGGCGGATTGCGCAAAATATTCAGTGGACTATGATCTTCAATGGCGGCATAGGGGCCGATAGCACTCATCCAAATATAGATAACCTGTCGGCGAAAGACCATTGACAATGCGTTATATTGGTAAACAATCGGTTTCCCCATTTGCTCCAACTTCCTTTGCCGCTTTGAAAAGGTTTCAAATATTGCCACTCCCATCCTCCTCACCCTGACACCCCATCTGCTCTCTGGCGCTTCCTCTTCGTTCTCTTTATTGGCGAAGAACAACACAACCCGGCCTCACAGCGTAGAGCCAATCTGCTACGTGTGCTACTATTCTAACAGAGAACCATAGTATATGCTAACTGATAGGATGAATGTACCAATCATTCTTTGATTTCTATATATAGATAATAGAAAGTGGCTACACTTCTCCTGCGGAATCGTCTAGTACTTCGCGGACGCCGGAATTTTTATAGAGCGCCGCCAGAGGAAAATGTATGCCGAGGCTGGGAAGTTCGATCTCTTCGCTTGGTCCGTAGGCGTGGTAGCTCGTCCAACCTTGTGCGGTGCGGCTATAGACTTCGACTCCCTGATACCTTGTGGCGACAACCATATATGCTTGAACCGTTGGGCAGGCACGGTACAAACCAAATTTTCGGCCTCGGTCATAGCCTTCGGTGGAATCGGATAATACCTCAACAATCACGCGAGGAGTCTGTATCTCTATTTTATCGGGGGCGGGCTGATCGTGTTCATCACATGTAACCGAGGCATCAGGATACGTATAGCGTGTGGGTGATAAACGTGCCGCGACATCTGAATTGTAGACAAAGCACTCTTTGCCCGCCGCCTCTAGCGAGTCTTCGAGTGTTCTGACGACATTGCTGCCGATACGGCCATGTGCAAGGCTACCACCCGACATTGCATAGACCTGTCCATCGATATACTCATGTTTGCTATCGTGGCTGTTTCGTTCCAATATATGCCACTCGGCTACTGTCATGCGTTGTGGATCTCTTTGGGCTACCATCAGCAAACCTCTCTCAGTCTACACATCGTTTATTGGTTTCTATAGTATATCCCCAAATCTCCTGTTATGGAAGCATGAGAAATGTGATGTTCACACATAAATGGCTATAGGAAGCACCTCTATGGCCGGATAGGCTATGACGCCGGAGCCAGGCTGGATGCTGATGCCCGGTGTGGCATTGAAACTCTGCACCAGTTGCATCAAAATGCCTCTGGTGGCTGAGCCGAGCATGGAGCGGCGATAGAGATTGATCGTCTCATCCTGTTCCAACACGCGCGTCACTTTGCCAATAACGGTAACATGCCCATTACACAGTAACTCCTGTTCATGCAGAGGCAAGATTTTGGTCGAGAGGTCCAACACAGCGGTATGTCGCCAACGTTTCGCGTTCTGCCGCAACACCATGTCTGACAGGGGAGAGCTTTCCAGATCGGCAATGATGGCCTGGAAGAGCGACATATTTTGCAATAGATTGAGTTGATAGGGATTGAGGTTACTCATATCAACATTGCCTTGCGAATTGAAAGGGAGTGATTGCAGCATAACAGCGATAAAGCGTTTGGCGAGCAACGTCAATTCGCTAATCGGACTACGTGTGATCTCACCTGAGAGTTCGACCAGACTGGAGAGGGGAATGCGATCCCACTCTTCAGGCGTGTATTCATCAAGATAGAGCATCTGACCCTGATGGTACAATTCATGACGCAAACGTGTAAGCAAGGCCAAGCTACTCTGCTTAAAAGTAATCAGGCTCTTTTCTCGCTGGTTAACACGATTGGCATCCTCGTCGCCCTCCTGCATTTTTGTAGGAGCCTCAACAAACTGAGCAACGGTTCCACAGTGCGTAGCTCCGCCATCGATCATGCTGCTGGGTGTCGCCGTCAATGCATGATTCTGCTGCCATATATTTTCCAGTGTATAAGCTTCAGTCAGTGATGCCAGGCAACTTGTCATCATTGGCACATCAATATAGAGCGGATATAAAAGGTTTCCTGGTCTCGACATAATTCTTCCTTTTTATGTTCATACAATTTGTATACGCTTGGTATGGGGTAACTGTGACTTGTCTTAATAAAATCTGTGTAGGGACCGCTTCATTACGCCCACATTAGTCAATGGGGGATGAAAGTTTCGGCTGTGTATGTTATGATACATAGGATTGCTGAACATTTATTCATTTGATAGGGCTAAACCGTGTGCGTTGAACCTTGTAGAATGAAAAAATATTCATCACGAGCGGATGGCGTGGACATGAAGATAGCCAGGCATGGAGTGATGGGCAAAGACCAGACCTTGCTCACTTGCCACATTGCTTGAGCCGTGTTACACTTCAAATGAGATTACAACTTTTTTAGGTTCCGCTCGTAGATGAGTGAGGGACAGACTTCTCTATGTCTTCCTTATGCATAAGAAAGAATTTTGAGCGGTGAGCATGATAGAATCAACAGTGAACGCTTCAAATACAATTGGGCTTATTGGATCACTTTCGCCAGCACAAAAACAACGTCGAGGGCAGGGAACGGGGACGCTCACGGATATTCAAGAGCGTGTAGAAGCGAGTCGTGCAGTACAAGACGCTGTACAGGCTGGTGCCATTGTTGAGTCGATGAGCGATGCCGAACTGGTGGCGCTGGTATTAAGCGGCAACCAGAACATCTTTGCGACGCTGGTCGAACGCTACAAGGACGCGGTGCAGAATCTCGCCTATCGTATGCTGAATAACGTGACAGAGGCCGAAGATGTGACGCAGGAGGCATTCGTGCGAGCCTATACACAGCTTGCCACGTATAAACCCACGCACAAATTCAGCACGTGGCTCCTTTCGATTGCCTCGCATCTGGCGATAGATCAACTGAGACGGCGGCGTTTTCTAGCTTTGCCATTAGATGATGTGCCATTTCTGGAATGGATTGTTGATCTTGGTACCGGACCAGAACAATCAGCCATCCAGGGAGAACAACAAGACGAAATTCAGAGCTACCTGCAACGTTTGCCTGGTAAGTATCGCGCCGTCATCGTGTTGCGCTACTGGTATGATTTTTCCTATGAAGAAATTGCCGGTGCGCTTCAGTTGACTCCTGCCCTGGTCAAAGCTCGCTTGCATCGCGCCCGCGAACTACTGGCACGCTACATGCAGCAGAAACCAACACAAGAGGAAGTTCTTGAAACGGTGCCGGGACGCTAAACGGCAGGCAATTCGAGCAACGTCAACAATCAGGTAAGCAGGCTGATCCATATGGCTATCCGGCATCTCGAGCAGCCTCCTATGGGGGTAGGTATGCAGAAAAAGGACATAGAACATACACCATTATCGTCCTGTAGCAGCATCTCGACTGAGCGCATTATGCGTGCGGTGCAACAGCAACAGCGCATTACGCATCAGATCGAAGATTTGCGTGAACAACAATTGACGCGCGTGCGGCGTCTACGCCCTGTTGGGGCGGCTATCGCTGCGTTAGGACTGTTTACGCTATGCAGCATTCCTCTTCTGCTACTCGCGTTGATGATCGTACAAACTGATCTTGCTGTGCAGGTACTGGCCTTTTTGAACAGTACCATTGATCTGTTGATGATTATCACGCAATATATCCAGGCGGGACTCATTCTGGTAACACGCAATACCTGGTTACTCTCCGGTGTTGCTCTGGCGGTCGTCATTATGACGGGGATGTGGCTGCGCTTGATGCGTCCACCGCGTGAGATATCAAGTTGACTGTCGAGAGCATCGGCTCAGGAACAGCAATAAGGGCAATGGGGACAGGGTGCACGGCGCGACGCAGAGCTACGATAGCTCACGCGAACCGCGCTAGGGAGTTCCAGTATGCATAAAGTCGAGCGAAAATGGTGGGTCAAGCTCACGTTGCCAGGGCTTGTACTCGTGATGATGTTCTTTATGAACGAGGGTCTGATTGTGTTGCTGCATGCGGTACCCACAGCCTACGCAGCAGGTGATGTGACTGCTTGCACTGGCTCACATCATACACCATCCTTTGGGAGCGCGGTTGTAGTTAATGGCAACGAAGTTATCTGTAGTGATATTACCTCATTCGGCGGAACAATGGTGATTCGCGGGATCGTTCGGGGCAATATCGTTTCTTTCGGCGGCAATGTCATCATCGCTGGAACGGTGGATGGCAATATCTACCTCTATGGTGGCAATGTTACCATGCAGGATGAGGCACAGGTGAATGGGAATATTCATTTGTGCGGCGGTCAATGGGTAAGAGGTGGCAAGTCACAACTACACGGCGCGGTGTCTGGTTGTTCGCAAAGTGTGGCACAAATCTTCCTCAATGACGGAGGTAGCTTCGAGTTCCGCTTCTGGGTCATTATAACCTGGATTGGAGCTGGTCTTCTGCTCATGACACTGCTTCCAGAACATGTTATGTTGGTACGCATGACGGTCAGAAGCAAGACGCGACGCAGTTTCGTGCTTGGTCTATTGAGCCTGTTACTGGCTCCTGCGGTCCTGGCTGTGTTAATTGCGCTCATCGTGGCTCTTCCTTTAGCAATTATCGTGGCTATCGGACTCCTGGCTGCCTGGGTATTGGGGACGGTCGCTATTGGCTGGCTGGTCGGTGACTACTTGCTAAAGCGCGTGGCTCCTCAGTACAATACACGCTTGGCGCAGGTGATCGTAGGGCTGGTACTACTGGCTCTGGCCGAGTCTTTCCCCTATATTGGCTGGCTCGTTAGTATCATTGTGGGCATGGTTGGGGTCGGTGCTGTCTTCTTGAGTCGTTTCGGAACGCGACTCTATAGTCAACCCAAACAGCCTCTCATGCCATAAACGTGTCTGGCAAGGGGTGGGGTGGAGTTTCATGATTGTGCATGCCAAGCCGGGCTGCGCAAGACATGGCTGGTAACGATAAATTGCTGGAAAGATGGGACGGATACCCGCGGCCACTGGCTTCGCGGGTGTTTGCCGAGGTTGAACATGAGCATTGATGTTGAACTAACAGATCTCGCCTACGGTGGGGATGCCGTAGGCCGCTATGAGGGACGTGTCCTCTTCGTCCCCGGTGGAATTCCTGGTGAACGGGTACGTGTTGAGATTGTCGAGGAACGGCGCGGCCATGCCCGCGCAGAGCTGTTGGAGATCGTGCGCCCCGCTCCAGAGCGAATCGATGCCGCTTACCCTCTGCTGACTGAAAGTGGTTGCCAATGGCAACACATCGCTTACCCCGCGCAACTGACCTGGAAAGCACATATCGTGCGCCAATTGTTAGTGCGCATTGGTAAGCAGCCGGATGCTATTGTCCACCCGGCTATCGGCATGCCTGCTGAGATGTCACCCTGGCACTACCGCAATATTGCTCTATTTTCTGTCGGAGCCGCCGGGGAAATTGGCTTTAAACTCACCGAAAGCCACGATATTCAAGACCTGGAGGATTGCGCCCTCCTGCATCCCGCGCTGGACCAGGTCTATCAGCGCGTGCGCTGGAAACTGAAAGATTATTTTGGTGAGCAGGTCGGGGAAATGGTGCAAGGCTTTACCTTGCGTGGTGCTGTAGGCGCGGTTAGCAGTTCGCTAGCGGCAATTCCGGCGGCAAAGGCCGTCCCGACATTGCTCGTGATCCATGCACGCCCTGGTTCCATGATCGAAGACCCACAACAGCTCGCGCAAGAGTTGATGACCATCGCCCCTGGTATCGTTGGTGTTATCATTGAGCGTGTTGGCGGGCGCTATGGGCGTGTGGTCGTGGGACAGGAATTCCTGACCGATGTGGTTCTAGGTCGTAAATTCCGTGTCTCAGCCGACTCGTTCTTCCAGGTTAACCTGGTACAGGCCGCAACACTGGTCGAACGGGCCACCGCTTTGCTAGAACCACAGCGCAACGATGTGGTGTTGGACGGCTATGGTGGCGTGGGTCTCTTCTCGGCCTTCCTCGCTCCTCGTGTCGCCCGTGTCGTGGCTATCGAATCTCAGCCTAGCGCGGTAATGGACGCCCGCGCCAGTGCGACCCTGAATAACCAGAACAATATTACCTCGCTTGAGGGAACGCTTGAACGTGTTCTGGGTCAGTTGCATTATCGTCGTGAGCGTATCGACCTGGCATTGGTGGACCCGCCGCGTGCCGGATGCCATCCCAAAGCGTTACAGGCGCTCCAGACAATGGCTCCACGCACCATCTGCTATGTCTCGTGCGATCCCAGTACGCTGGCACGCGATATCGCCGCCCTCTGTAGTGGCGGACGCTATCGGCTGGTTGCCGCGCAGCCTGTTGATATGTTTCCACAAACCTATCACATTGAATGTGTCGCCTTACTAGCCCGCGTTGGTATACGCTAACCCGACTTGAATGCGCTAAAAAACGGCCATGTTGTAGCCGTTTTTTAGCGCATTCAATCTACTATATCTGGTCGATCACCGTAGCGCGTTTGCTTAAAACTACCTCGATCTGATTGCCTTTGACCATTAGCGTGCCAGGGGGAGGATTCTGATGAATGATGTGACCTGGTGGCACATCTGGCCGTGCATCATCTTCACCCCACACCTGAACCTCCAGGTCTACTTCTTGAGCGCAAGCTATCGCCGTCAGCAGGTCCATACCAGCCAGCGATGGTGCGCCTCGTGTCTTCTCTTCTAGCTGCGAGACTACCGTACTAAACCATTCTCCCAGTTTCTTCTTTTCCTCGTTGTCTTTGCTAACCTTATCAACTTTCTCTTTGTGATTCTTAATACCAAAAATCTGGTCCTGAATCAGGAAGGGATGATCGACGGTTCTGAGAATGATATCGGTAGCGGCACTCCCTGGCGTCTCAACGTAAACATCGCCGATGTCCAGCAGGCGCTCAATCACATTGGCGACACGCACCCTGACATCACGGACATTTTTATACTCCGCCTCCAGGCGAGCTTCAAAGTTGAAGATGAAGAGACGATTGATGTCAATGATACGGCGTGTACTGAGAATATACACGTCATCCACGTAGTTAATGTAAATGACAACCATTGAAAGAATCAAACCAAGCACGACCAGCGCCATAAAGAGCCACCAGTAAGCCTGAACGGATGCCGGAATAACCGGTGTAAAAGGTGTGATAATCGCGATTGGCAGCAATACAATTAGCAAGAAGATAGGTATGACAAGATTGCGCAGCAGAACATATTGTGAACGCTGAATATACTTTACGGTATATTCACCGGAGAAGTAGCGCACATCACAAGGAATGCGCAAGATACCCCCAAAGGTGCGGTGTGGACCACGCAAACGGTCGGGATTGCGCAATGGCGGATATTTTTCGTCAGCATCTGGCAATGTTGGAGGCTTTGACCCCTCAGCCATCGTCTTCAGCAGAGCCGCCATCTCAGGGTCTTTAGGAATAGGTGCTTTCTTCTCTTTTGGCTTGGCGGCCTTAACGCGATCACTGATGCCCTGAATAGCATCCTTAATGGCCTTTGGATCAGGCACATCGCGCATCACGAGGTCGCTACCGGTGAGATAGACATGGACGATACCGTAACCAAGCAGGAAGCCCCACGGGTTATCCATATCGAGGCCAACCTGTTGCACTCTCTCCAACGGTGTCTCCTGGCGCTTAGGCTGCAATAGACCACTAGAATTGATAATACGCTTGTTGGTGATGATATACGTCTCGACCCACCAGGCAATCAGGTCGCGCCAGGCAAACCAGATACCTGTGCCAATAATCAGGCAGAAGACGACGACATCCACCAGATACCAGACCGCGCCAACAGCCGGAAATGATACCTGACCCCAGAGCGTGAGGATTAGCAACAGCAGTGAACCGAGGAAGGGTAACGCCGGCACGACTAAAAACCACCAATGCTTGCGTACAACGCGAACCACTTCCTCATCCGGTTGCTGCCCAGAGAAATGCCACTGCCGATCACGTCCGAGGCGAAACTGCTCAAGGCCAAAACGGGTACGGCCTGAGCGCCAGGGATCATCGGGCATCTCATTGGCTTTACTTTTCTGTGTTGCCATCCTATCACCTCATATCACAATAGAGCAGAGCGTGATAAATCATGCCCCTACTTCTTTGCTCCACCCTTTTTGCCGACACGATTCGAGATCAGCGCCACGATGAGCGCCACTATCGCTACAATGAACAGGAACGGAATATACGTTCCTGGATCAGGAAGCTGGAAGACAGTAGCAAAGGTGGCCCCATTGCCCGTACTGGCAAAAATGCCGCTATGGTCCAGGTAATAGAGAACAGCAGCCCCAGAGACCAGGGCCGGAATAATGCCGATGAACCGCTCGCCCGCTGAGGCTGGCTTAGGAAAAGCCTGATTGCCAGCGTAGTAACCAGCAGCAATGACCAAGAAAAAGATGATCAACGTGCCTAACGGCCCAAAGGTGTAATTTTGTTGCTGCAATGGGGTAGGATTGCTTGCACTTCCTGTGGTCAGGTAACTGATGGTTGATGGCAAGCGTGTCAGAAATTGGCCAATGGCGTTGGTCGAAGCCGGGTTGACCAGAACGATGCCTAGCAAGATGAAAACCAGTGAGACCAGCTCCCTTTTCCACCCCCGAAAAAAGCCAGCTATAATGAAAACGAAGATGGCTACAAAGAAACATTGTTGTGCTGTAAAGGGCAATGATGACATGCGTTTATCGCTCCCCTCTGTAGAATTATCGTCAACCACAGCACGCTGGACACACACAAACACAACATGCATATAACAATATTTCTATGCCAGACGATGATCCGAGGACGCTTTACGGAGTCGTACAGCATAGAAAGTGAATAGCTCCCGTTAAAATCCGCTCTTTCCCTTAATCATACCACAGGTTGAGAGCTAATGATAGATGTCTGCAAGGTCAAAAAGTCTCTTCACTAAAAGCCAAATCTCAGCATGGGTCTCTTCCTTGCT
>JAJZEJ010000113.1 GCA_021828635.1 Chloroflexota bacterium | reverse complement strand
AGCTAAACATCTACCAAAAAGTTATCCCTCTTTTTACTATACCACATTGTGATACAAATATCCACGATATGAACAAATCAGGTGGATTTTCCCTTGACAACGGCGTTATTTCTATGTTATAGTTCAATGTACCACGATGCGGTACACCGTTTCACAATGCGAACATGTGATGTCAAACAAAGGAGCAACGGAAATGGCTTCATCGACACATGACCTTGAATTCTATGACCTTAGCCATCCGTGGGGACAAGGTGTCCCTTTATGGCCGTACTTCCCTGATATCAAAATTGAGCGTTTCCACTATCATGCCAAGTCTGGTGTTCTCTCACAGCAAATCACGACATTCATGCACAGTACAACGCATACAGATGCACCTGCTCACGTGATTGAGGGAACAGAGTACATGGACGAAGTACCGCTTGAACGTTTTTTCGGCACAGCCGTAGTCGTTTCCATCCCCAAGGGAAAATGGGAAAAGATTATGCCGGAGGATCTTGAGCGTGCAGAACCCAAGATTGAAGCAGGCGATATTGTCATCATCAACACCGGTTGGCATAAGTATTATGGAGACAACCGCAAATATTTCGCTTATTCGCCCGGTCTCTATCGTGAAGCTGGTGAGTGGCTAGCCGAGAAAAAAGTCAAGGCTGTTGGTGTCGATCAGCAAGCTCTCGATCATCCTCTTGCGACTGCTATTGGTCCACATGGGCCTGGTGGCCCGCTTATGCCAGATGTGTGCGCGGAGTTTGAGCGAGAAACTGGCAAACCGGTCAACGAGGTCTTCTCTGAATGGGAACCGTGCCATCGTCTTTTACTTGGCAACGGTATTGCGGGGTTCGAGAACGTTGGCGGCGATATTGACAAGGTAACGGGTAAGCGTGTCACCATCGCAGCTTTTCCCTGGCGCTGGGTCAAAGGCGATGGTTGTATTGTTCGAATGGTTGCCATTGTTGATCCGACAGGCAGGTATCGGTTGTAAGAGGGAGTGTGCAATGAAGGTGACACGTCTGAATGAGGCTATTCCTTATTATCCACCCAAACATAGTCCAACCATTCATGCAATGCACATGCAACATGCTAGTCTTGGCTCCGCTGCCCCCTATTGGGTGGGATGTTCTTACTATCTACCAGGTGCCAAAGCGGAATGGGATGCGTCGTCTCTACACAAGATATATATTGTCCTGGATGGCACACTAACAATCGCAACCGATGATGGAGAGGTTACCTTGCAAGCTATGGACTCGGTGTATCTCGCTCCCAATGAGCGGCGCGAGGTACGCAATGATACACACCGTGTCGCAACAATGCTCGTAGTGATGCCATATACCTCTTAGAAAGAGAGAAGGATATCATGACGGTCCGCCCTATCTGCCCCCTTTTCGATATCGCCGACAAAGCTATCCTTATCACTGGTGCGACTGGAGGTCTTGGCTATGCTACAGCTAAAGGGCTGGCTGAGGTCGGCGCAAAGGTGATGCTGACTGGACGCAATGAGGACAAGCTCGCTTCTATTACCGACAGTATCGTGCAGGCGGGCGGCAAGGCGGCTTATAGTGTGGGGCAGCCTGATAATGCCGATGATGTGCGTCGCGTCGTTGAACACACTGCTGCTTGCTTAGGAGGTATCGATGTCCTCATCACAGCAGCAGGACTCAATCACGTGCATCCAATTACTGATTTCCCGCTTGAAGAGTGGGAAGAGGTCATAGATGTGAACGTGAAGGGAACATGGTTGGCCTGTAAAGAGGCAGGTCGCATGATGATCGAGCAGGGACGTGGTGGCAAGGTAATTCTTATTTCCTCTGCACGTGGTGAACTTGGCATGAGCAACTATTCGGCCTACTCACCGTCAAAGGCGGCGATCAATCTCTTGACGCGCTCTCTTGCGTGCGAATGGGGCAAATACGGTATCAACGTGAATGCTATTGCGCCAACGGTCTTCCGTACAGCACTAACACAGTGGATGTTCGACGATCAAGCGGTCTACAAAAATTTCCTCGCACGTATTCCACTTGGTCGTCTGGGAGAACCAGAGGATTTACTTGGTCCGATCATCTATCTCTCCTCGCATGCATCTGACTTCATGACTGGTGCTATCCTCTATGCCGATGGTGGCTACACGGCAGGATAAAGAAAGGAAGGTTTTCCATGACAACACAGCAGCCGTTGCGGGAAGGCTACTACAAGAGAGAGGATGGTGGATGGGAGATTCTTGCGAATCACGAGATTCAGGGAGTAACTCCTGAGATGATCGATTGGTGGTGGGACCACATCGATACCACAGAGCGTTACAAATTGTGGCATCCAACCGATCATCATTCGTTTGAGTGGCTCGTTTCTCCATCAAATGGTCATGTTGGAGCAATTCAGCGTATCGAGGAATCCTTTGGAGGTATTCCTGCGCCTCCTATAGAGATACGTTGGGAAGACCCCACAGGTGTTCCTGCGGAGTACGGACACGTCCTCTTAGCAAGTAGCACGATGAATGGAGAGCGTGCGGCTGATCTCATACATGAATATGAAACAGATTCTTTCGGGACGCGGCTACGCACCCATTTCCATTTTCCACCTGGAGTACCAGAGGAATTTATCAAAGCCTTGTATCAACACAACAAAGAGGAAATGGGCAACTTCTCGACGTTCTTGCCCGACTTGTATCGCTCACAAATCAGAAAGTAATGACAAGAAGACTACTCAGAGAAAGAAGGAAACTCATGTCAACAACTCGCACATCTTATCCTGCTTCTGAGCAACGGGAACGAATTGCATTTGGTCGTCTGTGGTGGGTCGGCTTGCTCACCCTCGTTACTGCCGTGGTTGTCAATTTCCTAATTTCGCTCGTGGCGAAGGGATTGTTTTTCGTAGCACCCACCTTTTTCCCCCTGCAAGCCATGATCTTTGTCCCCTTTACCGTGTTCGGAACGTTGGGAGCGATCATCGTATTCGCTCTCCTAGGACGCTTTGCTCGTCGTCCCATCAGCACCTTTCAGCGCACCGTCTGGATCGTGTTGCTGATCTCGTTCATCCCCGATCTGCTCGTCGGCTTCCTGCGCCCCTTTCCTGGCACAACTTTCTTGGACGTGGGGACGCTCATGCTGATGCACGTGGCGACCGCCATGATCTGCCTGGGTAGCTTGCTTAGATTCAGCCGCGCTCATTCTTGAACTGTTGTCTCTTGGGTATAGAAGAACTGTTGAATTGCCTCAGCAGAAAGAGAAGAATGCTCATGAGGATGACCTCATCTCGTTGAGTGAGGCCATTCTCCATTGTGGGACAATGGAGAATGGTCTGGTGCGTATATTTGATGAGGTTTACTTAGATAATGCATGGTTGTTGATATACTCCAATACTTTTTATATAATCAGTCGTATCGGAGTGTTGTGAACAGATGTCATCTCAACGAAAGTGAGATTCCGGTATGACTACTATCAGTTCAGATGTATCGTCTTTTCCTGATTTTCATCCTTTACCTGTACAAAATGCCTTTTATGAACAGCAACGCGGACTTTGGCATGTAACACGCTACAACGAGATACAGCGCATCCTCAATGATTATAGTGATTTTTCATCGGCGCATAGAGATGAACACCCCTTTCATCGGCAGGCTGCATTAGGGCAATACACCAGCATCATCGGTATGGATCCACCGCTTCATCGCCAGATGCGAGGTCTGGTCTCACAGGCATTTACACCACGAGCGATTGCGCTCATGGAACCACGTATTGCGCAAATCGCGCGTGAATTGCTGGAGAAGATTATTCCACGCCGTCATATGGACGTGATTGATGATTTCTCCTATCCCCTGCCTGTCACCGTGATTGCCGAGATGCTTGGTATTCCTACGGAAGATCGCGCTCGCTTCCGCTACTGGTCAAACACAGTGATTGCAGGAGATACAGATGAGCAAGTGGAAGAGCGTACCAGGGTGCGTGACGAGATGCACGAATACTTTGAGCGCATCCTTGAGCAATGCCGTCATCAACAGAAAGACGATGATCTGATTAGTGATCTCCTCAAAGCAGAGCTTGATGGTGAGCGGCTTTCTACGCCGGAAGTGGTAGGTTTTTGTACGTTGTTGCTTATTGCGGGCAATATCACAACCACAAATCTGATTGGCAATGCCCTCTTATGCTTTGATGAATATCCTGAAGCAATGCAGCAACTGGCCGCCAATAGCAATCCATCGCTCATTTCCAGCGCCATTGAGGAAGTCTTGCGTTTCTTGCCACCTGTGATCGCTTTAACGCGCTATACGATAGCAGATACGCAGATTGATAGTCAGCAGGTCAAGGCGAACCAATGGGTTATTCCCTGGCTACAATCGGCTAACCGCGACGAAGAGCAGTTTCCGCAAGCGAACGTGTTCGACATTGAGCGCAACCCAAATCGCCATTTGACCTTTGGGCATAGCATTCACTTCTGTCTGGGCGCACCGCTAGCCCGTCTTGAAGCTCGTGTCGCGCTTGAAGAGTTTTTCAAACGCTGCAAAGACATCAAACGTGACCGATTAGTGCCGCTAGAGCGTATCGACAGTCCCTTCATTTACGGTGTCAAGCACGTCCCTATCACATTTGCGCCTGTTGTATAGCAAAAGAACAATTTATCATGGGTGATGATGTAGAGACCGATTCATCGCGTCCGTTTGGCCTACCAACCAATCACGCCGGTATGTGGACACGATTGACACGATGAATCGGTCCCTACACCACCATATTATCAATGTATTTCGTTAAAAAGCGTTACTGTCCCTACTATGCGTCAAGTGTTGAGAACAGGTTGTTTAGCGACTCCGCCAGCGTGGGGTGAGCGAAAACGGCATCACGCAGGATAGTATAGGGTAGCTTCCCCATCATGGCTATTTGCAGCATTGCTATGATTTCACCGCCTTCAATGCCCAGGATAGCACAGCCCAGAATCTGGCTTGTGTCGGCATCGACGATAGCTTTCATGAAGCCACGGGACTCGTCCACTTCCAATGCGCGGGCCACGTAGTTCATAGGCATCTTGGCAACTTTGATCGAACGTCCCTGGGCGCGGGCCTCCGTCTCGCTTAGTCCAATACGCCCAAGCTGCGGATCAATGAAGACGGTATAGGGTACAAGCCGATTTTTGATGCTGGCGCTGCCCTTCTCTAATAAGTTGGTACGAATGATACGAAAATCGTCGTAGGAGATGTGTGTAAAGGCGGGACCACCCTTTACATCGCCCAGCGCATAGATGCCCGACACATTGGTCTCTAGCTTATCATTAACCTGGATGAAGCCATGTTTATCCATCCGCACTCCGGCGGCGTCCAGGTTGAGGCGATCTGTATTCGGCACACGTCCGGCGGCAATCAGCAGGTGCGAGCCAGTCAGAGTGCGCTCGCCTGTTTTCGTCTGCACGGTCAGTTGAATAGTGCCATCAGCAGCTTGTTTGACGCTGCTTGGCTTCGTTTCCAACAAAACTTCCAGGTCATCCTCGCGCATGATGTCAGCTACCGCCTCGGCAACATCCGCGTCTTCACGGGCTAGCAGGGCAGCGCCACGCTGAATAATTGTAACCTGGCTACCGAAGCGTCGGAACATCTGCCCAAATTCCAGACCAATATAGCCGCCACCTATAACCAGCAAGTGCTGTGGCACCGCATCGAGTTCCATAATCGTCGTCGAGTTGAGCGTGGATACATTCTCTACTCCGGCGATGTCTGGCATAGCCGGACGGTCTCCCGTATTGATAAAGATCGTGTTGGCCGTGATGGAACGAAGCTCGCCACTATTCATATGAATAGAGAGCGTTTTCTGATCGGTAAAACTGGCCTCGCCCTTCAATAGCTCAACGCCCTCGGTACTGATGATGCGGCTTTCGCTACCCTGCCGAAAGCTCTCGACGATAGCGCGTTTGCGCTGCCGCACCTTCGCCATATCTATCGCAATTGGCCCGGTCCGCACACCGTAATCAGCGCCACGACGCGCTAGATAGGCCACACGCGCACTGGCAACCATCGTCTTAGTGGGTGTGCAGCCTTCGTTGATACACGTTCCACCAACGTGTTCGCGCTCGACAATGGCAACCTTCCAACCAGCGTGTGCCAACGTCGTAGAGAGTGGCCCACCCGCTTGCCCCGCGCCGATAATAACGGCATCATACTGTGTTATTTGTAGCATATTTGTAACTCCTCATTGAAGGTATTGACAACACTGGTTCCTAGCGTGATATGCTCTGTTTTATCGGGCTTTCTTTTTACCAGCATAGCATGTTTGTGAGGTGATGTTAGCATGATACAAAAATGGTTCTTTCGCCGCGTGGTCATCTGCTTGCTCACGCTGAGTAGCCTGCTGACCCTGACCTACACAGGTCTCTCTATCTATGCCGCCACACAACTTGTCTATGTACCGCCGACGCCTCTGTATGCGACCCCTGCCTCTCTGGGAGCCAGCTACCGCAATGTGAGCTTTCCCAGCCGTTACGACAATGTGCAATTGAGCGGCTGGTATATCCCTG
>JAJZEJ010000127.1 GCA_021828635.1 Chloroflexota bacterium | reverse complement strand
GTGGGACATGGCGATGCCCACTTCGGCAACGTCTTCTTAGAGCAGCAGCAGCGTTATCTCTACTTCGATCCCGCATTTGCTGGACGCCACTCGCCGCTACTTGATGTTGTCAAGCCGTTCTTCCATAATATCTTTGCCACCTGGATGTATTTTCCCCACGAGATTGCACATGACCTCTCGCTCTCAGTTCAGGTGCAAGGTGAGACGCTGATCGTTGAGCATAACTACACGTTGACGCCAGCGCGACGCTCCATACTGCAAACGAAGCTTGAACAGCTTATTCTGCCACTGTTAGAGATGTTGCGGAATAGAGATGTATTGCCATCAGATTGGTTAGAGCTACTACAATCGGCTCTGCTCTGCTGTCCACTGCTAACAATCAATCTATTCGATAGTTCACGAATGCCAGCAGAGATTAGCTGGCTTGGACTGCTGTTCACCGTTATGATGGGCCACCTGGATATAACGCATCTCGACTCTGATCTTTTGAGCGTGCGTGAAGAGGAGTAAAGCGCATGATTGCCATTATTGATTATGGTGCTGGAAATATTCGTAGTATCGCTAAAGCCTTAGAGCATGTGGGCGCAACGGTACAGGTGACGGATGATGCTACCGTGGTAGCACGTGCGCAAGCGGTGGTACTGCCAGGCGTCGGTTCCGGTGGCTCGGCTATGACTCGGATGCGGGAGCGTGGTCTGGATGATGCTATTCGCACGGCCACGCAACAGGACAAACCCTTCCTGGGCATCTGCCTGGGTATGCAATTGTTAGCCGATCACCATGCCGAGGGCGAGGTCGATGGTTTGCAACTCTTTCGCGGCGAGGTGCGACGCATTCCACATGGGCCAAAGATTCCGCATATGGGCTGGAACCAAATTCGTGCCTTGCATGATGACCTGCCAATTTTCGCAGACTTGCCTGCCGACGCTTATTTCTACTTTGCCCATTCCTATTATGTCGAGCCGCAAGATCAGCAGGGCGTCGCTGCCGTCACCGACTACGGTTCGCCCTATTGCAGCGTTATCGCTACCGAGCAGGTCTGGGGAACGCAATTTCATCCTGAGAAGAGCGGCGACGTTGGCATGCAGCTTTTGAAAAACTTCGTAAAGTGGGTAAATGCATGATTATTTTACCGGCAATAGATATTAAAGATGGACAATGCGTGCGACTCTTTCAGGGTGATTACGCGCAGGTGACAACCTATGACACCGACCCCGTGCAGGTGGCGCAACGCTGGTCGGCGGCAGGCGCAAGCTGGCTACACGTGGTAGACCTGGATGGCGCGAAACAAGGCCAACCCGTGAATACTGAGATTATCAAGCGTATTCGCACTGCCACAAACATGCATATTGAGGTCGGCGGCGGTATGCGTTCGCTGGCTCACATCGAACAGGTGTTGAGCTTGGGCGTTGAGCGTGTTATTCTAGGAACGGTAGCACTGCTTGACCGTTCGCTATTGCAAGAGGCACTGAGTCGTTTTGGGAAGCGGATTGCCGTTGGCCTGGACGCACGCGACGGGTTAGTAGCTATCGCTGGCTGGCGTGAAACCTCACAGGTGCAGGCTACGACGCTGGCACGCGAACTCTCAGAGATGGGTGTGGCACGCTTCATCTATACCGATATTGCTCGTGATGGTGCGCTCAAAGGGCCAAATCTCGTCGCGCTACAAGAGATGCAACAAGCCACAAAACGCCCATTGATTGCTTCTGGTGGTGTCAGCAAGCTGGCTGACCTGCAAGCTTTGGCGGCGTTAGATGTTGAGGGCGCGATTGTCGGCAAAGCAATTTATACCGGTGATGTAGAGCTGGCAAGCGCAATACAGCAGATACAGCAGATAGAGAGAGAACGGAGCTAACGATCATGCTCACAAAACGTATTATTCCCTGCCTGGACGTAGATCGCGGGCGCGTTGTCAAGGGCATCAATTTCGTCAATTTGCGCGACGCGGGAGATCCGGTGGAACTGGCCTCGTTTTACAATCAAGAGGGCGCGGACGAGGTTGTCTTCCTGGATATTACAGCATCATACGAGAATCGCGCTACCATGCTGGATGTGGTACGTCGCACCGCCGAGCAGGTCTTCATCCCCGTCACGGTCGGCGGCGGCATTCGTACGGTAGATGATATTCGTGCCACGCTGGGTGCTGGTGCTGACAAAACATCGCTGAACACGGCGGCGGTGAACAATCCCGATCTCTTGCGTGCCGGCGCTGAGCAATTTGGCGCACAATGTATCGTGCTAGCCATCGACGCACGTTCCAACGCTACTATGCCGAGCGGCTACGAAGTCTTCATTCACGGCGGACGCACACCAACCGGCCTTGATGCTCTAGCGTGGGCGCAGCGCGGTGTCGCACTCGGCGCGGGCGAGATACTGCTAACCAGCATGGATCGCGACGGCACGAAGCAAGGCTATGATCTCACCCTGACCGAAAAAATCTCTCACGCCGTCACCGTACCCGTCATTGCCTCCGGCGGTGTCGGCACCCTAGAGCATCTCTACGATGGCTTAACACTTGGTGCTGCCGATGCCGTGCTAGCCGCTTCCATCTTCCACTTCGGCGAGTATCGTGTCTGCGATGCCAAGCAATATTTGCGGCAAAAAGGCGTGGTGGTTAGACCATGCTGAGACAGTAAGGAGCTTATTTTATGTCAACTGATCAGGGAAGGCCGCTTTCAATGATCAAAATGCGGGTTGAAGAACTGCTTACAGAAGTCTGGGGTAGCGAGGTACAACTTGCTCCGAATGCCGTTGATCTTCAAGCTAGTGGCCGCACCCAAGTTTATCGCTTCTCGCTCCTTGAAAAGCCGACTGATGCTCCACACAGTGTCGTCGTCAAAGCCATGCCTATGATAGAAGGCATATCCGAAGCCTCCAACACATCTCCAGAAAATCCTTTTCGGCTCTTCTTCAACGATTGGGCTGGATTACACTTTTTAAGTGAGGTCGCACCTCATTCATCTCTGGCTCCCCGATTCTATGCTGGGGACAAAACACATGGACTGATCGTCATGGAAGATTTGGGAACGGGAAATGGGTTGCACCATCTGCTACTCGCAGATAACCCTGATGCGGCAGAAGAGGCAGCTGTACAATATGCAGCGACTGTGGGTAAGATGCATGCAGCCACGATTGGGAAGCAAGAGACTTTCTATCACATTCGTCAGGAGTTTGGGCCAGTCGATATGCCCGACTATGCCTGGATGTCGTCAGTATTGTGGAACGCCATTCATACACTAAATGTTGCACCTGCAACTGGCATTGAGGATGAATTGAAGCAACTTACTTCCATCATGGAAAATCCAGGGCCATTCTCAGCATATACGCATGGCGACCCCTGCCCTGATAACATTCTTATTGGCACATCAGGGAAGTTGTTGGATTTTGAATTCGGAGCGTATCGTCACGCGCTCATCGAAGGGGTCTATGCTCGCATGCCATTCCCTACTTGCTGGTGCGTCAGTCGGCTGCCTGCCCACGTCATTTATCGTATGGAGACGAGCTATCGTATGGAACTAGGGAAGGGCTGTCCCGCAGCGCATGATGACAGGCTCTTTGCGCAGGCCGTTGCTGTTGCCTGCGCTTACTGGACAATCGATGACTGTCGCTTTCTGCATCGTCATCTGGAGCAAGATTGGCAGTGGTCGCCAGGTCTTGCAACGGCTCGACAGCGTTTCCTGCTGCGCTTCACTGTGGCAAAAGAAGCCATTGAAGCCTGCGAGTATTTGCAAGCTATTGGCAAGACATTTGAGCGGATTGCTGGCAGGTTGTGTGAACTCTTACCTCCAGAAGCAGATCATATGCCTTATTATCCAGCATTCCGCTGACCTGCTCACCTGGAAAGCCTTGCCACTTGGCAAATACTTCTTGTGACTCTAGATTTTCCCAATTGAAATGAATAACGGTTCTTTCCACTTTAGATACCCTCACAATGGATATTGCCACAACACGGTACCATCGCTGGCACGAATGACATCAAACGCATTGTTTCCTGTTAGATAGCTGATGAGCAATATTCCATTGCTTTGTTCTGGATACCCGCTAATCGAGTCATGCGTGGTGTATATCCAGCGAATTACCCCATCATTACCTAATGCTTGAATCGAGTTGTTCTGTCCTAAACAGATGACATCACCAGCCGCTAGTGGCCCGTACTGGAAGGGGCTCACAATTTGTTGCCAGAGCAGGCTACCATTAGAGGTACGGAGCGCAAAGATGGCGTTGCCTTGTAATGGCGCGTAGAGGATTCCATGCTGGATAATCGGTGTTGCATCGAGGAGCGCGTTATATCGCCAGACCAACTTACCTGATGTGCCATCTAACGCCAAAATGCCCTGTTGATTATCATCTTCAAGATAAACCTGATTGTCTTGTGCTTCCCATAAGGTAAAAGCCTCTCCACTGGTCGTGTATTGCCAGAGCTGATGTCCATTGTTCATATTAAGTGCTGTTATAGCATTTGGAGCGGATTGGTAATAGAGGATGTTATGATCTATCTGTGGTGTTGTTCCAGGCATAAAATTCTTATAAGAAAAAAGCTGCATACCACTGCTACTACGCAGAACATGTACCTGGACTTGAGTATCTATAGAACTAATGATAGTAATATTACCTGCTACCCAAAGAAAACTATCCATCGGTATCGGAAAATGTGAGGCAAAATGCCAGAGTAGCTCTCCATCAATAGCATGAAATGCATCAATAGTCCCACTACGCTCATCGAAGTAGAGAATACCGTTATCTATCATGAGTGGGTCGAGGCCAGAGAATGGAAGTTGTTTTTGCCAGAGTAGTGCGCCGTTTCGTGCGCTACGGGCCGCAAGTAAGCTACCCGTATGAGTTGAGAAAAGACTATAAACCGCCTGATTATCTGCTTCCAGTGAGCCATATTCATTGTGAGGTAACGTGATATGCCAGATCATTTTGCCGGTTTCGGCTTGTTGTGCGCTGAGCATGCCATCGGGTGTATTGACATAGACGATGTTATTGGCTATAGCTGTCGAGATAGGGTTTTTGAGCATTGGTATCGTTGGTTTCTGAGATGCACTAGAGACAGCAGATGATTGTTTGAAGAAAGGGAGTGATGGAAGGTGTAGACCAAGCACGAGGGATAGGATGAGGATGCATACCAGGAAAGTGGAGATGAAGAATGTGGTACGAAAGCGCGGAGATTGCTTCCATTGTGTAAGCTTGCTGATGCTCTTCGCAAACCATGCAGGTGAATCTGGTGCAGGTTGTGAGTCGAGGTCAATGATCTCAACCGCGTTTTCGTCTCGTTCCTGGTCGTCCATATGCCTCTCTGTTCTCGATAGTGGCTTTTGTTCAAGAAAAATGATGCAAGCTCCCTTTGATTATAGAGCTTGTGCTTGTGTGCGGGCAAGAAGGAACGCATATTCTGGAGAAATATGATACACTGGCAACGAGAAATAGGCCATCTTTAAGAACATGGAGGCGGTTCACATGGCAATGTTTTCGCGGCAAGATGAGTTTGCTGAACAAACAGACTGGTTCGGCCAGGCTATGTCCGTAGAAGAGTACCAAGAGTTGGAGCAACTTTCACTTGACCACAAATATGAATATATTTATGGCAAGGCGTACATGATGAGCGGGGCTAGCATTGAGCATGATCGTATCAGGCGCAATATAGAATCGACGCTTGATCGCCACTTGCGCTCAGGTTCGTGTGAGGTCTTTGGTGCCGATGTGCAGGTACTTATGGGAAAAAAGAAGAATGGCAAACCGCACTATGTGTATCCCGATACAACGGTTTCGTGTAACGCGGCTGACTGGCGGCGCGGCAATACGCTTGTCGGATCACCCCGTGTGGTCGTGGAGGTCTTATCTCCGAGTACCGAGAACAGGGACAGAGGTGTGAAGTTCAAAGCTTACCAGAATTGTCCGACTATTCAGGAGATTGTCCTCGTCAATCAATACTTTCCTCATGTCGAAGTTTGGCAGCGTAATGCGGAACACCCAGAAAACCCTCATGCATGGTTATGGCATCACTATGGCCCTGGCGAAACGGTGACACTTTCTAGTCTGAATATTCAGCTTACCATAGAGGATATGTATCGGGGTCTGAACTTTGATGATGCGGAAGAAGATGATGAGGAATAAATATCATCCTCCATATAAGTTGATTTCTTTTTGTCGGGCATATCGCTGGATTTCATGGATGTCTGTGATACCCTTAATAATGGCCTCCTGAGTCCATTCGTACATCTCGTATTTATTCTGATAGAGCCGATTACTACAAAAAATGTTGCGACGAGCAAATTGCGGTGGTGTTGTTCTTTGCATGTGTTCTCGGATTGCCCAATCGTCGGAGCGTTGGCTATACCACCAGGGAGTATCGAGAATATAAGAAGCGTCGTGAACCCATTGTGGGCAAGGTTGGTGATGAAGGCTACAAAGATATTCGACGGATGCGGCGCAAAAAGCTCTCCAACGCTGAGTCCATTCGGTTTCCTGTTCCGGCTTGATCAAAGGTTCT
>JAJZEJ010000761.1 GCA_021828635.1 Chloroflexota bacterium | reverse complement strand
GCGCGGGACGACGCAACATACGTTCATCTTCTGTGACGGGATTATGGTTTCTTGAGACATATCGGCGCGGCGCGGCCTTACCCTGCCTGCGACTGCGATTCCCACTGCCATTACTCATACCATTACTATTGCCATTACCATTGCTATTTGCACGTTTTTCATAATTTCGACTCATCAATAATTTTCCCTTCTTCCACAATAGCCAGTCGCCGCTTCAAAATGATCGTACCAAGCGGTGGCAGCGTCAATTGAATTGAGTGTGGACACGCCTGCCAGAAAACTGGCCCACTTGGCATCGGCTGGCTATTCAAAATACCACTTCCCCCAAAGCGCGTATCATCGCTATTCAAAACCTCTTCATAAATGCCAGCATCCGGCACTCCAAGTCGATAGCCATAACGTGGAACTGGGGTGAAATTACAGACAAAAAGCAAGGTTTCCTCTGACCTTTTACCATGTCGCATAAACGAGATAACACTATTATCAGAGTCGTGCGGGTCAACCCACCTGAACCCTTCAGGATCACAATCCAGTTCGCTGAGCGCCGCTTCACGCTGATAAAGTGCATTCAATTCGCGCACAAAATCCTTCAATTGCGTGTGATGCGGGTTGCTGGGTGGCGTCAGCAAATGCCAGTCCAGGCTCTCCGCATATTGCCATTCATGCCACTGACCAAACTCGCCGCCCATGAAGAGCAGCTTTTTACCAGGATGGCCCCACATGTAGCCATAGAATGCCCGCAAGTTAGCGAAACGTTGCCATAAATCGCCGGGCATCTTCGTCAGCATCGAGCCTTTGAGATGCACAACCTCATCATGCGAAAGCGGCAGAATAAAGTTTTCTGAGTAGGCATACATCAGAGAGAACGTGATATTGTTGTGATGATAACGGCGATGAATAGGGTCAAGATGCATGTATTCTAGCATATCGTGCATCCAACCCATATTCCACTTAAAGGTGAAGCCGAGACCACCAACATAGGTCGGGCGTGTGACTAGCGGCCAGGATGTCGATTCCTCGGCGATAGTTACCGCGCCAGGAACTTCACTATACACAGCCTCATTGAACTGGCGCAAAAAATCTACCGCCTCCAGATGTTCGCGCCCGCCATACTGATTCGTAGCCCACTCGCCAGACGGACGCATGTAATCCAGGTACAACATCGAGGCCACAGCATCGACGCGCAAGCCATCAATATGATACTCGCGCAACCAGAAAAGCGCACTACCGATCAGGAAATTCTTGACCTCGCTACGGCCATAATCGAAAACATACGTTCCCCACTCTTTATGCTCCCCTTTACGCGAATCAGCATATTCATAAAGATGCGTACCATCAAAATAGCTTAACGCACTACCATCTTTAGGAAAATGTGACGGCACCCAGTCCAGAATGATGCCAATACCCTGCTGATGCATGTAATCAACGAAGTACTGGAAGTCTTCGGGCGGACCAAAACGGCTCGTTGGCGCATAGTAGCCCGTCGCCTGATAGCCCCACGAACCATCATAGGGATACTCTGTGATCGGCAATAGCTCAATATGTGTGAAGCCCATTTCTTTGACATAAGCAGCAAGTTCAACCGCTAGCTCACGATATGTCAAGAAACGATCCTCTTCTACTGCCCCAGGCTGGTGACGCTCCGGCATATGACGCCAGGAACCGGGGTGTACTTCGTAAATGGAGATTGGGGAACCAAGTTGCTGATGCTGCCCACGCCCCTGTATCCAATCTTGATCTTGCCAGACATGTTGATGGATATCCACTACGATGCTAGCAGTGTCTGGGCGCAACTGAGTGGCAAAGCCATAAGGGTCGGTTTTATCAACAGTATAGTTATCATAGCGCGAGTAGATGGCAAATTTGTAGAGTGCGCCTTCCTGCACCTGCGCAACAAAACACTCCCAGATACCCAGATCATTGTGGCGCAGATGCATCGGGGCCGCACTGCGATTCCAATCATTGAAATTCCCAATCACCGAGACAGAGCGAGCATTAGGCACCCATACGGCAAAATGCACTCCTTTGACGCCATTCACCACACGGGGATGCGCCCCCATTTTCTCGTAAATGTGATATTCTTTGCCTTGCCCAAATAGATATAAATCAAAATCGGTAAAGATTGAAGGTGCGTCGGGTATCACATATGGTGTACTATCCGGTCGCTCTATGGGTGATGGTTGTATCATTTGCTCTATCCTCTTATTGTTTCATTATCGTCCTATAAGCATAGCCTAAAGCAACGGTTTTGAAAAG
This sequence comes from Chloroflexota bacterium, assembly GCA_021828635.1. The sequence goes on along the minus strand of JAJZEJ010000761.1, from coordinate 4,237 downwards.
GGGGCAAAAAAGAAAAGGCGACCAACAGGCCGCCTTAACTGCTATGGTATCTATGCTATTCGCATCTTACGCTGCGTCATGCACCGGTTGCCGGGTCACTCTCCCTTTTAATAGATGCTCAGCCGCCACGAGTAAACGGGCCTCGCTACGCTCTCCAAAACCACGCAACTGGTGGATGCGATGCTGCTGGGCCGCGTGCCAGAGCTTCTCTGGCGTATCAATACCCAACTCTTCGTAAAGTCGTAGCGCGGTATAAGGACCAATATGCTCCACCGCCATCAGGCTACGCACGCCTTTAGGCAGGGTTTGCAGGCATAGACCATCCTGTAAGGTCATCGAACCATGCTCAACGAGTTCGGCAATACGTGTACGCAAACGCTCACCCAGGCCAGGTACAGGGAGCTTCTCACCGCGTGCCAGAATATCGGCGGCAGACTCAGACAGGTCCAACACTCCACGTGCCGCATTACGATATGCCTGAATCCGGTAAGGATTAGCATTCTGCGACTCCAACAAATCGGCGATGTCGGAAAGCACCTCGGCAATCTGCCGATTGGTCACTTTAGGGGCCGCTAGCAGTTCCGGTTCCATGCCGGGCAGTGCTGGTTGAAGCATGCGCTTGCCGGACATCATTGGCAGCGAAGGAAGGATATGAATTGTTTGTGTTAACTGTAAAATGCTCATTTCATTCAGCCCCTCTCTATGGGCTAAGCAGAAGTATTGCTGCGGAGAACCGTACAAGTACAAGCACTAGAACCAAATTACCCATCAGTTAGTGTATAACATACATGAAAATTCTGTTCTAATTATAACACAAGAGAGGGGGAACGTCAAATGAAAATGTGCCTTATTCTTGTGAAAGATGAGCGATAACAGCATCACTCACCTCATGCGTCGTGTACTTTCCACCAAGATCAGGTGTGACAACGCCTGTACGGGTCGTCGCCTCAATCGCCGCCATTAAGCGTTCTGCTTCACTCTGTAATCCTAAGTGATCGAGCATCAGAACCGCGCTCCATAATGCGCCAATAGGATTAGCTATGCCCTGACCAGCGATATCGGGTGCGGAACCATGCACTGGTTCAAACATGCTGGGATAACGTCTACTTGGGTTAAGATTGGCACTAGCCGCGATGCCCAAGCTTCCGGCTAACGCACTGCCTAAATCAGAGAGGATGTCGGCAAAGAGGTTTGAGGCAACCACTACTTCTAATGTCTCCGGCTTTAGCACGAAACGTGCGGCCATCGCATCAACCAACCATTGCTCTGTTTCCACATCGGGATACTCGCGTGCTACACGTACAAACACCTCGTCCCACAAAACCATGCTATATTGCTGTGCATTGCTTTTGGTCACACTTGTCACCTTCTTACGCTTGCGTGTACGTGCCAGATCGAAGGCAAAGCGCATGATGCGTTCGCAACCCTCCTCCGTAAAAATGCTGCTCTGTATCGCCACTTCTTTGTGCGCACCACGCCCTTGTAGATTGCGCCCACCGATACCGGCATACTCGCCCTCAGAGTTTTCGCGTACCACAACCCAATCCATCGTCTCTTCTGTTGCACTACGTAAAGGACTTTGTGTGCCAGGAAGCAGACGCACGGGACGAATATTCGCGTACTGATCGAAGCCCTGACAGATCGCCAGGCGCAGACCCCACAAGCTCACATGGTCAGGCACACCAGGCCAGCCAACCGCACCAAAATAGATGGCATCGAAACGTTGCAATTGCGCTAAGCCGTCAGGAGCCATCATGTGGCCCGTTTGCAAATAATACTGACAACCCCAGGGAAATAACTCCCACTCAAACGACAATGTTCCATGCGATTCTTGCGCCAAATGATCCATCACACGCACACTTTCGCTAATCACCTCTGTGCCAATACCGTCACCTGGAATTATGGCTATATGAAATTTTCGCCGTTGTGTCATTGCTCTCTCCTTTTAGCTCTTATCGATGTTTTGTCGGCCACAACAAGACATGCATTTTAACAAACACCCAATAATTGTATACTATTATCTGTATGCTGGTTTATAGTAAGGAACAGATCATGGCACTAAACGATGTGAAAGCATTAACCTTTGATGTCTTTGGCACGGCTGTAGATTATCGTAGCACAATTATCGACGAGGGCGAGCAGATCAATCAGCAAAAGGGCTGGCAGATTGATTGGGAACAGGTCGTCGATGCGTGGCGTGGGCGCTATCGTCCTTTTATGGCTCGTGTTGCAAGCGGCGAACTGCCCTGGACAAAACTAGACGACTTGCATCGTATGGCACTGGAAGAGGTGTTGGAAGAATTTTCTATTCCAGCATTGAGCGAGCAAGAGAAGATACAACTTAATCTTGTCTGGCATCGTCTGCGTCCCTGGCACGACTCCGTTGAGGGACTGACGCGCCTGCGCACACGCTTTACGCTGGCGACGCTCTCTAACGGCAACGTTTCACTGCTGGCCGATATGGCAAAATACAGCAAGCTGCCCTGGGACTGTATCTTCTCCGCTGAACTCGCCCATGCCTACAAACCTGACCCGCGCACCTATCAGATGGCTATCGAACTTTTGAGCCTGCATCCACACGAGGTCATGATGGTTGCCGCGCACCAGAGCGATCTACGCGCCGCCCAGGCCGAGGGAATGCGTGCAGCGTTTGTGACACGCCCACTGGAATTTGGTCGCGCTCGCATTCCCGACCTGAGCGCCGACGCATCCTTCGATGTCGTCGCCACCGACCTGATTGATCTGGCCGACAAATTGGGAGTCTGAGTCGCTTTCACGATTTCAATCCGATCACATACTGCACATGCAACCTCTCGTGGAAACCATCGGGGTGCATATTTAGCATCCATTGCTCTACACCTCAAATTCAAAAGCGAGTTGCCAGCCGGTCTCGTCGTGGAAACGTTGCCAGGCCGCTTGCATCAGCGCCTGATCTTCCTCACCCATAACAACCACCTTGACAATCTTGCCACTCTGGTTGAGTGAAGGTGTGCCTAGCAGCACAAAACTGTCAGGTACGGCGCGTTGAGCGGCCTCAATCATAGCCTGCTGATGTACACTTGGGTGAATGCGAATTTGCCAGCCAGTCTTCTCTGCTAGCGCCGCTAATTGGTCGGCATAGCGTTGTTGCGCCAGATCAGGAAAGTGGAAACGCAACAACAGAGTATGGCTACGATCTTGCGTGCCGATTTTGGCAATCCCTGGCAAGCTATCAAGCATCGTATGCGCAATCACCAGTGCGTCATGCGGATTAGCAACCTTGCTTTTTGTTGCCGTCGCTGCCGCGGTAGCTGACGATGCTGGTGTTGTTGAAGTGGTAGCAGTAGTCGCAGGCAAACGTATCTCTAGGAACCAGTCCGTCTCAGCATGGAAGGTTGCTTTGGCCCGTTCTATTGCTTCTGGTTCCGCGTAGCCTGTGCATTCATAGGCAATCAATGAGCGATCATGATAGATTGAGGGACCACCACGCGGCTTGATGCCCTCCGGGATACACTCTTCCGCCTTTTCGGCCAATGCCCCTTGATGCGCGTTTGGCGAGACACTCACTGGCACGCCCGTCTCTTCGGCGATAGCTTCGATTTGTGCAGCATAACGTGTACGCGCCACCTGTGGGAAGTAGAAGTAGAGCGTCACCGCGCCCGTCTCAGGATTGACGCCGCGCTTATGCAGGTCGGGAACATCACCTAAATGCGTGCTGATGACGTTCTGAATCCAGTCCTGATCGGGCGGCTCAGCCTCTTCCGGCGTTTCCATCGCATATTGCCAATCGGGAGCCAGGCAATAACGCGCAACGCCGTCGTTCTCCATCATCGTTGCCTGCTGCAAAAAGAAATCTGGCCGCAAGAAGATCAGTTTGGCAATCGCTAATCGATCTGTGAGAGACTGCGCGGAGAGATCGGCTAACGCACACAACTCACCAAGCGTATAGACAGCCTCCTCCTGACATCGGCTGGCTAATTCGCGTGCGGTGAGCCGCCGCCGTGTGCGCCGGGCAAGGCGCGAGAGTTCCGCCAGCACTAACGGAGCCGATGATGGCTCATCGAGAATCTCTTGTGGCGCGGGTCCAAGTATATCGAGAATAGCTGAGAATGGATAGCGCGTGCGCTCAAAGGCTGCGCCTTTCGCAAATTGCACGCGAATGGTCGCCCCCCGCTCAATCGCTTTACAATATACGACCTTCGAGATATCTGAACGCACAGCGAGGAAGAGTACCTGTCCGACCAATTCGCTAAAGATG
>JAJZEJ010000180.1 GCA_021828635.1 Chloroflexota bacterium | reverse complement strand
CATCTATCAGGTTAGCTTAGAAAGAGATGTCAAATAGTATGCCAAACTATGTTGATCTGCACACCCATTCAACGGCTTCGGATGGGCTGTATTCACCCACAGAACTGCTACAACATGCGAAGGCGGCGGGTTTGCGTGTGCTGGCGCTGACTGATCACGATAGTACCGAGGGCATTGTCGAGGCTAGGCAGGCGGCGCAGAATCTGGATATCGACCTGATTCCAGGTATCGAGGTCAATACCGACATAGGTGGCGGCGAAGTACATGTTTTAGGTTACTTCCCAGAATACGATAGCCCCGCTTTCCAGGCTGTTCTCAAGACATTGCGCGACGCCCGCGAACGGCGCGGTCAGCGCATGGTCGAGCTACTCAATGAGCAGGGCATTGATATCACGTGGGAACGGGTCCGCGAGATTGCCCAGGGTGCGGTCGGGCGTCCACATGTGGCGAAGGCGCTTTTGGAGGCTGGCTATGTGCAGAGCATCGGTGAGGCATTTGATAAATACATCGGCACTGGTGGTCCGGCCTATGTACCACGTTACAAGCTCACGCCTGAAGACGCGGTGCGCCTGATTGTCAGCGCCAACGGGCTACCGGTAATTGCGCATCCCATTACGCTCCCTGGCCTGGAAGAACTGCGTAACTGGCTCCCCGGCCTGCGTGCCGCCGGATTAGTCGGCCTGGAAATCTACTATGGCCCATACACGCCAGAAGATGAGCAGGCACTGCTCGCGCTGGCCCACGAGTACCAGCTTATCCCAACCGGTGGCACCGATTTCCACGGTCCCGGCATCCATCCCACGCCGCTCGGTGGGCGCTACGTTCCCTACGAAGCTGTTGAGCAACTCAAGGCCGAGGCTGCCAAACGACGCGGCATTACACCACCTGTGTTTGAGCTACCCGCACCGGAGCAAGAGAAATAAACGCAAAAATGACATGACACCCCTTGTGGGTGCCATATCATTTGTAGCCCTTCTATCTTACATAATCTTCTTGGGTGCCATACGTCCGCATGTGAATAGAATCACAAAGGTTAGCATGGGTAGACTGAAAGCGACCAGATAGGCCAGCGTAATCCAGCCCGCGCTGGCCGGTTGATGGCTAAGATCGTAGGCTCCGATAAAGTTATAGTAGTAGGTCAGCAGAGCGGAAAAAGAGAAGGTCAGGACACAACCAATCAATGCGTAGCCTGTCCGCCCGTGTAGCGTCCACATGCCGATAGCGGCCAGCGCGACTAGCGAGGTCACATACCAGGGCAGAAACCAGTTCGTGGTTAAGCAGAATATCGTTAGTATGGCAAGTGTTGCCATCACCACACCCCCAATTGTGGGAGCTTTGCGCAAACTTCTCCACCCTACAAGCAACATACACAGCATGCCGACAAGCTCAATGGTGCGCCATACATCCGCGTTGAGCAAAGGCATCAATAAAGGCGGAATACTATGTTGTTGGCCCCAGATTTGCGTGGCAGCCGCCAGTGAATTGAATGTGAAGAGCGTGGCAGGCTGCGCGGAAAATGTATGCACAATGGCTTGAACACTATGGCCCAGCCAGTAGGGCGCGTAGAACAACAATATCACCGCGCCACACACGCCGCCCGCTACCATCACAGCGATAGCCGCGGAGCGCCAACGCGCAAGATGAGAGAGCGGAGAGCGTGAAGAGAATGAGTTAGCCGCGAGTTTTTTGTAAAAGAGCATGAGCAGCGCAAAAAGAACGATTGGCAACACAGTGAATTTCACCAATATCGCTAAGGCGAAGGCAATAAAAGCGGGAATGTAGAACTTGGCGCTGGTTGACTCTTTTTTCTCCACACCAACCAGGAGATAGATGCCAAGCAGCATAAATGTTACCATGAACGTATCATTGTGAGCGCCCAGAAACGTTTCGAGCAGCACCAGGGGATTCCAGGCATATAGCAGAACACCAGATGTAATCACGCGCCAGGAGCGTCCCATGCGCCAGAGGATTGCGCCAATCAATAGGGCATTGAGCAGGTGACAGAGGCCGACAAAGATACGAAAATTCTCAAAGATCACCAATGGTACCACGCCAGAGGTATACGCCAGACCAGCACATACGAGCGTCCAGATTGGCCCATAGATGCTAACATACTTTTTCCAGTAGACCAGGCGGTACATCGGGTCCAGCGGGAAGGCCGCCGCTGGCACAAAATAGGGGTTGCTATGATGAATAATTTGCAAACGGCCATAGCTGACATAGACAAATACATCATTCGAGAGCGTGGCAGGTGTATAGAGGTAGAAGCAGCCCGCAATAATGGTCGTCAGCCCTATCAACAGCAGAAACAGACGACTCTGCGTCTGCGAGGACTGCCTATATATCAACAAGGCGCACGCACCGTAGGCGGCAAACGCGCAGCAGAGAAAGAGCGCAAACTCAAAAAACGCTGTTATCTGGTGCGCAATATATCGCCCGGTCAGAGCCGCAGAGGTTACTTGCTGTATACTTTTGCCGCTTGTGGTACTACTGCCGCTTTGCGTGGTAGTAGTGCTTGTTACATGCGCAGGTGGTTTAAGTTTAGTCGCTGCCTGGGTAATTGGCAAGGTTGTTGCCAGAATACATGCGAGATACAGCAGGGTGCAAAGCAGCACGGGCCAGTTGCTCTTCAAAATCATCAGCCGGGTCGCCGAGGCAAGGGCATCCGTGCGCTTCTCGCCTACAAGCACCTCTTGTTGTAGTCTCTTCTCCACAGCTCTTTCTTTCTAACTGCTTAGCTATCGTGACAATCGCAATCGCTATTAACTCATGCATTTCCGCTAGGAAGAGCATACCACAATGAAGCAAGCGGTATCAAAGCGCCTCTATATCTATAAAAAGTTTTGATATAATGTAGTGAGAAGGATAAGAAGGAAAAGGAGGCAAGAAAAGATAGTTGCTCAACCCAATCGCATGAGCGTTCAGGACTATTTTGAGCTTGAACGTAGCAATATGGAAGCACGCTATGAGTATATTGATGGCTATGCTTATATGCTTGCCAGTGGTACAGCCGATCACGCTACTATCGGCGGCAACGTCTATGCTGAGTTAAGAGCCTTGCTACGTAGGAGTCCTTGCCGCGCTTATAACTCGGATATGAAAGTACGCTTGGCCGAAGAACGCTTTGTCTTTCCAGATGTATCCGTCAGTTGTGACCCACGTGATCGGGGTACGATTGATATAGTTGAGAGTCCACGCCTCGCCGTAGAGGTACTTTCGCCGAGTACACAGGGCTATGACCGTGGAGAAAAGGCTCGTTACTATCGAGCTTGTCCAACAATTGAAGAGTATGTGTTGATTGAAGCTCAACAGCAAGCCGTTGAGGTCTATCGGCGCGAAAAGGATTTTTGGAAGCTCTACGCCTTTGGACCGGGCGATACTGTTATCCTGGCAAGCCTTAACGTAAAAGTTCCAATTTCTGCCATATATGAGAACACCACCGTAGGAGCGTCATACGCAGATAAATGAAATATTATGGAAATAAGCGGGTGATTTTCCTCTTAACTTTTGCCGGAGCGCGAGCGCGAGGGACGTGAGAGCCAGGAGGGACGCGAAAAACTGACACTGGCTACCTTACGCTTCTTGACAGGTTCTGGCTCCTGCTGTCGATGCGTCATGCGCCAGGTAGAGGTAAAGAACACTACCCAGCCCCACAGGAGCAGTGGCAGGGCCAGAATGACCAGTCCCTGACCGACAGGAGGCGTGGGTGCCAGCCAGAACCATGTACATAGTAGCGCACCCAGTGTCAGCAACACCGCCAGTTCAAGTGTACGCCGGTTTATACAACAGATAGCCAGGGCGAGCGGCGGCAATATAGACCAGGGCCAGTAGACCGGTAGCAGCGTCGCACCAATCAGTAGCACCCAGGAGCTAAAGAGCAGGGCGAGCGGCAACGTATCGATCAGCCAGATACCCAGGAGTAGCAGGCAAGCCTCAAGTACCAGCACAAACGCCGACCAGTGTGGTGGCATGAGTAGCCACATTATTGGCGCGGGCAGTATCACGGGCAGATGCAAAAGAGCCGCATCCAGTGAATTGACCGCCGTAGTTGGCAAAAAGCTTTGACGCACACTGTTCAACAAACCGGAACTGCCCCAACCATGCCAGTAGGGCGCATAAGCCAGTGCGATCACTAGCAGCGTAATACAACTCATGCCCAACCACCAGAGCAGACGGCGTCCCATGTAGAGAATGCGTGATTCACGAAGCAATAGACGCAAAAAGATGGGCAAGAGCAAGAAATAGAAACCATTTATCAAAGCGCCCAGCAGTATCAGCACCCAGGCCAGTGTGGGGGACTCGCGTTGCAAACACAGCGTTGCCAGTAGCAGGCAGAGAACCAGAATACCCATTTGATGTACAAAAACAATGCTGAAAAGCAGAACTACGGGATTCCAGGCGTAGAGTAACGTTCCCGTTACACGCAACGTGGGCTTGAGTCGGCCTAGCACAGACCAGAGCAAGATCACGTTCACAATATGGGCCACTAAACCTAGCAAACGAAAACCGAGCAGAATTTTGGCGATACTGTTGCCCGCCAGAATCGCTATCAGCAGACAAATATCAAGCCAGAGTGGTCCCCCCGTAGGGACCGGTTCACCGAGTCCGCCCGGTCCGTGTACAAGTGGTAGCAACAGATCGTGTTGTACAGCTGTCGGCGCACTAACGTATGGGCTGAGATGATAGAATGCGATCATGCGCCCATAGAGACCATCAAGTACAAACGGTTGCATCAACGGGCTGGCATTAACCGGCACAAATAGCGAAGTTATACCAAATAACAGGCTACCAAGTAGAATGATACCGCATAGAATGCTGAGCGTGAAGCGCGAAATTGGTCGGCGTGTTGTCCATTTGCCCACCAGTGCCGCCAATAACGCACCAATGAGGGCCAGCGCGGTACAACTTATAATCAGGTGACGATTGCCGCTAGCGGTCAACGGAGAGAGCCATACAAACAGACCCAACCATGTTTGCGCGAAGGGGGAAGCTGTCCAGTCCAGGCGAGCTAGCCAGGGGAAAAGTGCAGGTAGCGCCTGTTGCAAGGCATCGCCACTACTGTTCAGGCCAATAAACAAAGGGTAGAGGGCCAGCAAGCCAATTTCGACCAGCATGAGAGATAGCAACAACAAAACAATCTTGCCCCAAATGCGATAGGGGTTGTCGGATGGAGCCAGCCCACGCGAAGAACGTAGCGTGCGTGTGACAACGACTGCCGACGGCAGCGAGATTTTGGGCAACGCAGGCCGCGTTCTCTGGCTTGATAGCGACGATTCTGATGGCTGTTGCATGTTGTCTCCAGCGATAGAAGTTCTCCACGAAACTGTGCTTATAGTATGATGCATAGAATATTCACCTGTCAATCAGAAATTTTACCTAGCACTACGGAGCAGTCGCGCCGTATAGGAAAAAAGGCATCTCGTTTCCGCTTTTCCGGTTTTGCGCGGTATTAAAAGAATAGATACACAGATATGTATCATTTTGGCTCTCTATCCTTCATGTAGGGACCGATGTATCGCGTCCGCGTCTGCACGCAAAAGAGGATAGAGAGTCGGCACCTCGGCTCTATTGTCAGGCATAGCGAAGAATGCTATAATAGCGTGGTGTTTGATGCCTCTACCGTCCTTCATCGGTTCATGCTCTATGCATGGCATAGGATGAAGCACGAAGAGTCACCAAGAAACATCTTGACCACGCTGATCGTGGGACAAGACAGGCTGAGGCCGCCAGCAGTAGCGGCTTGTTGTGCATCGACATTATCAGTGATGCTCCACCTGCTCTGGCAGGGGTCTACACCGGATGTGTGGGCCAGACCTGACCAGGTGCGTACCCAAAGGAAGGAGGTGGCTTCGTGAAGCGAGACTATGAACTGGCGTTCATTCTCTATCCCGAAGTCAGCGAAGAGGAGATCGGCTCTACATTGGGCCGTATCGAACAGCTTGCCGCTAATTCTGACGGCCAGGTTGTCAGGGTGAACCAGTGGGGAAGGCGACGCATGGCTTATCCCATTGAACACCACCGCGACGGATATTACGTTTTCATCGATATGATTCTGACCCCTGAGACTGTTGTCGAACTCGAACGTACACTCACGGTTTCGGAAATTGTTCTCCGCCATATGGTCAAGAGGCGCGATCCCAAAGCGGTTCAGAAGGAGCGCGAGGAGCGTGAAGCTCGTGCCGCCGCCGCTAGCGTGGCTGCTGCTTCTGCCGCTGCCGCTGCCGAAAGTGCGCAGGCATCGCAGGCGCAGGAAGCACCTGCATCCGAGGCAGAGCCAGTGGAGGAGACCGAAAATCCCGTTGAGGGGCTTTCGGAAGAGGAGATGGCGGATGTCCCTCCCGCTATTGAAGAAGAGAGCATCGAAGCCTAGTTTGTTAATCGTTTGGGTGAATCATCCATATGTCTCCTAATAGGCCGAGGGTCTGTTCACTTATACCGAACCGAAAGGAAACTGAGCTATGAACAAGATAATGCTCATAGGGAATTTGGGCAA
>JAJZEJ010000391.1 GCA_021828635.1 Chloroflexota bacterium | reverse complement strand
ACACCTAATGCGCCTAGCAATGCGACCTTGCTGGATATCGTGCAGAGTTTGCCACCTATGCCGCCTTCAGCGCAGCAGCAGGTTTTGAGTGGACGCGCCACCCGCTCTCTAGGTAGTGTGTTGTTGGAGGGTCATCTGGTGCCGCATAATCGGTTGGAAGTGGCACAGAACATTCAGCGCATGTTACGTGGTGTGGATTTGAATTATCAATTGGGGGAAATTCTACTTATGTTCAAGCTGCTGACGCCGGATCAGTTGCTAGCGGCAAGTCTGGTAAGCTATGGTTTAATCACGACGCAACAAATTGCGGCACTCGGTCGCATTCGCCAGGAACTCCACGCAATGGGCCTGGAGTATGATCTGGAAACTCTACTCATTCTATTTAGAATACTCACTCCAGAGCAACTACGCGAGGTGCGTTCAAGCTGGCAAAGCTGAAATTAGAAAGCATTGAGATGTAATAATGGCACAACCTCCACTTCATCAATGGAATTTGCAGCTGGACGAAGCTATCGCGCTGCAGAAAGAATTGGCGATTCGTGTCATTCGTGAGGATCAGGTGGGCGAGGTGCGCCATGTCGCGGGCGTCGATATGGCAATCAATGAGACGAATGGTATGGCCCGTGCCGCTGTTGTGCTGCTGACCTATCCCGCTTTAGAACTGATTGAACAGCATATCTATGAAGAGCCTCTGCGTATGCCCTATATTCCTGGGCTACTCTCGTTCCGCGAAGCTCCCTGTGTGATCGGCGCGTTTGAGCGTTTGCATCGTCAGCCCGATCTGGTGATGGTAGATGGCATGGGTATTGCCCATCCACGCCGTATTGGTATTGCCTCGCACCTGGGCCTCTGGCTCAATCTACCCACCATTGGTTGTGGCAAATCGATTCTGGTGGGTAAATATGATAAAGAGGCGTTAGGCGAAGAAGCGGGTAACTGGCTACCATTAGTGCATCGTAAGGAGGTTGTGGGTGCGGCTGTACGCACACGCACACGGGTGAACCCCATGTTTATCTCTATTGGTCACAAGATTAGCCTGGAGACCAGTATCAGGTATGTGCTAGCCTGTGGGCGTGGCTATCGTCTGCCGGAGCCAACGCGCCTCGCCGACAAGCTCTCGAAAAATAACGAGTGGCAAGAGCCGGTCGAGCAACAACAACAAACATTGTGGGAACAATAATAAAGAGAAGTGCCAAACATTTTCGCCGCGGCGAAAATGTTTGGCACTTCTCTTTATTATGCCTTTGGTGTGTGGGCCGAGGCGAAGGCCAGCACACGCTTCCAGGCATCCTCGGATTCACTGGCGAACTCGGTCGCACGGCGATCAAAGAAGCTATGGGTCGCGTTGGGGTAAATGACGATCTCATGTTCCACACCAGCTTTGTCCAGGTTCTCATCCAGTTGATGCACTTGCTCAACGGGGATACCTTGATCGGCTCCGCCAAAGAGGCCGAGGACGGGATATTTGGTCTGGACAGAGGCTTCCAGCACGGTTCCCTTGCCACTGCCGAAATCACGGGCTAGACCGGCATAGAAGCCAATTACACCGGCAATGGGGAAATTCTCGATTGCGGTGGACAGCGAGGTACTACCGCCGAAGCAGAAGCCGATGGTGAAAGTGGCGCGTTGCGCTCCCGCACCTGCGTGTAGCTTGTTGATGGCGGTACCGATATCGTCCATCAGCGTATTGTAGCGTACCTGCTGCACATGGGGCCAGAACTCGAAGGCATCATCACGAGCAGTCAGTCCGGCGCTTCGACCGAAGTAGTCGATAGCCAGTGCGGTGATGCCCAATTCTGCGAAGCGCAACGCCAGGTCTTTGTAGAACTGGTGCAGACCGCGAATATCAGGGTAGATAAGTATTTGAGCGTTGCCAGGGTTTTCGGGTGTTGCCAGGTAGGCCATAAACTGATTGCCATCGGAGGCGGTCAATACCAGATCTTCGCCGTGTGCCTTGCCACCATTAACAGGTGGCACTGGCGGGCGAGCATTATCGTCGTAACACATTCTTCAATGAACTCCTTCGTTTCCTGCAAAGTATGCGGATCAAGGTTGTGATATGGCACCCTATAGAAGATGTCACTCCAACTATCTATGATACCACCTCAGACCAGAATCAGGTCACGTTTGGCAAGCCAGTATTCGGCCAACCATGCTAATCCAACAATGTAGCCAATGGCGATGACGAGCATCAGCAATTGGTACCAACCAATACCACTATTGGCTAGATTATAGCAGGCGGCGAGCGGCGCAATAGGAAGATGAGTCAGCGCCAGAAATGGGGCAAGATAGGGATTGGTCTGTGGTGTCAACAGCAGCACCAGCCAAAGCAGGAAGAGAATTTGTATCAGGCGCGTCGCGATTGGGCGGGAGAGAACCACCGTCAGAACGGCTACGACAATCGTAATCAGCAATGTTCCCATAGAACCAGCCAGTATATTTCCTATAGTCGCACCCTGGATGCCAAAAGAGGGTGCGTAGCGATGATAACCACCGCCGAGGAGCAACATGAGCAAGTAGAGCGGGATGCGTAGAAAGATCGCCGCCAGGATAACGCCGCGTATATAGGTTGCACGCGAGGAGAGATGGGCCAGATGTAAATAAATACGAGCCTGCATGGCGCGGCGCACAAGGATAGCGGTGCCGAGAATGGTAATTGCACCCAGTCCATTATTGGCGATAGTAAAAAAATAGGTCACGTTGCCGCCGAAATCCAGGAAAAAGGCGGCATAGAGCAACCAGATGAAGACGATATCCAGCAATAGCCAGCCACTTTTGAGATAGCTACTCAGCGTGAAGCGGGCTACGGTTAGCTCTGGTCTACGCCAGAGGGATGGGCTATGAAATGTGCGTGGCGATACCTGTGTCGCGCTCATGTGTCGTTTCTCCCTGTGTCGTCTGGACATAGACCTCTTCCAGCGTGCGGCTTACTGGATGCAACGAATGAATGGAAATATGCGCTGCGATTAGTGCCGCCAGCACATGCTCTTGCACCTCTTCTTTGATGCGAAACATGTTGCCTTGTAGTTCAATTGCCAGTTCGCTGCACTGGAGCTGTGCCAGCACCGTCTTTGCATCAAGCTCATGAGCTAGCGTAATTTCGACAATGCCCTGTGCGTGGAGCAGATCAGCGACCGAGCCACTGAGAATCAGTTCGCCACGGCGCAGGATGCCCACAGCATCACAGAGCGCCTCGACCTCGGCCAGATAGTGCGAGCAGAGAAAGAGCGTGCGTCCCTCTTTGCGCAATGCGGTCAGCAGTTGGCGAATCTCCCACTGGCTACGCGGATCGAGGCCACTCGTTGGCTCATCGAGAATGAGCAGGTCAGGATCGTTGAGGAGCGCCTGTGCGATAGCCAGTCGTTGCAGCATGCCTTTTGAGTAGGTACCAACGGGGCGGTCGCTAGCCTCTGTAAGATGTACCTGTTCTAACAAGGCGCTTACGCGCTGCTGATTAGTTGTGAGCCACAGGCCGGAGAGTTGTGCCAGATAGGTCAGCGTGGCGCGTCCCGTGAAGCGATGCTCGAAGATGGGGCGCTCATGCACATAGCCAACTCGCGGGTGGGCGCGAACCACCTGTGCTTCACCCAGCACGCGCACATGGCCTGACGTGGGGTAGATAAAGCCCATCAAAATGCGTACCAGTGTCGATTTGCCCGCGCCATTCTCGCCCAGCAAGCCAAACGAGGAGCCACGCTCAGCGTCAGATCGCTGAGCGCGTGTACGTGTCCGTAGGACTTCGAGAGTTCGCTGCATTCGATGGCGGGTGATGGCATAGGCGTGGCTCCTTCGTGTCTTCCATCGTAGAACGCTTATAAAGCCTTTATGAGCGAAAGTTGTGTCATTTCCTGTGAGGTAGGACAGTAATCATCATACAATAAATCTTCTAATCGCTCAGGCCATATGGAGTCTGTTTGAGGCAGAAGTGTTGTTAACTCATGTTGCGCTCTAAGAATAATAGTTTGCACATTGACCCTGTGAAGAATGGCAAGTAAGTCGATGCGTTGTAAAATTTTCTTGGTAATCGGGCGTTTTGCATCCCAGAACGTAATAGTATGGAGAAGTTCGAGACAAAGAGGTTCTTTGAGGAGACTAACGATGAGTGCCGCTTGCTCGCCAGTGCGGCAAGGAATAAAATAGCATGTATCATCTAACATCATTGGTTTGCCGTCTATAGGGCCGAGTGCGCGAAATTGAGGAGTTTTATACATGCCGGAGATAGCGACCTTATAGGGAGCAAAAGAGTAATCTCCGATGCCAAAATAAGTAAATGGCGGTTTATTTTCGTAAATAGATGATTTGCGCTGTTCAAAGACTTGATGATGGTCTGTTAAATACTTCCATAATTGAGGCGCTGTAATTGCTAGTTGCCGTGTATCATCTCCAATATGCTTATGAGGTACAATGATTGCTCTTTTCGGCTTTACTGTACTTTTACCTGCGAGATCCGAACTCTTAAAGAGTGGATATATATATGCTTGTTCCACCTGAACGACATTACCTTGTTTATTACGTAGCTGGCTAGTAGGGTCTACAATTAATTCAACCACTGATGCGGCATCGTGTTTTAGTCCTTGCCGCCATGTCAACGATGACGTACCTTCCGGCATATGCAGACTTGTGTGTGCTTCAATGTTAACGAGTTGATTGTTGATAACGCCTATCGTAGATGCTGGTTGAGTACTGCATAAATCATCATAAACCTGAGCCTGATACTGGTTATTGTTGGCGTGTATATCTACGGAAAACAAACAGGCATCGACATACGCTCCGAACCACTTTTTTGCATCTATTTTCCTGATAGTGGCATTACTCACAGGCAGACCAGCTTTTGCTGCAAAGTGTAGCACGTTGCGGGCAACCGAGGTTTTACATAGCAGAGCGATTGTAGGCTGTTCGTGAACAAGTTCTCTGATGAGTTTGAGCCATATATATTCGGCAATATCAAAATTGGCACTACCAGTGAGTGCTTCCAGGCCAGCTAAATGTTTGAGATTGGTCTTTTGTGGAAGGTTGGAGCTACCCAGAGTACCCAATTCTGTGTTTGTGACCCAGGGAGGGTTGCCGATGACCAGGAGTGGGCCTGTTGTTTGCCAGGAGAGATATTCGCTCATTTGGAAATTAAAAATATTAGCTTGATGAATTGTGATAATGCTTGTCGTAAAATGTTGAGTCAAGGCATGTGCTGAAGACACGTAATGTGGTTGTATCTCAATACCGTGAATTTCACGTGGTGGTGATGTCTGGTTCAAGAATCCTGCAATGAAATTGCCTCGTCCACATGTTGGTTCAAGCACCCGCGTCCATTTCTGCCCTTGCCGATGAAGGCTGGTTAGAATTGCTTGTACCAGCATAGGGGGTGTTTGAAAATCTCCAAAATCTCTACTCACTGAGTTTCTCCACTCCTTCTACTTTGCTCGCCATTTCGATAACTCTGTTATATTGTAATCTCCATTGTAATGCATTTGATATAGTAAGATAGCCAATAGCAGGGCGCTCGTTAAGTATACGCTCCGCTAATTGTATACGTCCAATCTCGTCTAATGGTAAATTTCGGTCTTCCAAAAAACCTATCAGATCGTCTCTATTACCATTGCGGTCCAGGATACCAACGATACCCACAGTGGTTTGCCAATCTGCTGTACGTCGGCTCTCCACGAAAACAACATGTAGAATCTTTAGAAGCGCGGTATGTGAAGCGTGATCGTCTCTCTTATCATACACGAATATCAGAAGGTGGTATCCTAAACCATATACTTTCTGGCTAGCGTTTTTGAAGGGGCAGGATGATTGGGGCTGGCTAATAGATGTCGTTTTCAAGTCAACCTGTAATCCAGGAATATCAATACCACTAGCAGAGTTTCCCGCGATAAAGTTAAAGCGGCTTTCGAGGTAGCTACGAAAACCTTGCTCAATATAGGTGCCAACAGCTTTTCCATCTGTAACACCAAAGAGTGCTGCAATGGGCTTATTTTTTAATTCAGATGCAAAAGCTTTTGCAGCTTTTTTTAGTAGCTCTAAGGTAAGCTCTGGGTACATGGAAAGTTGTGGTTGATCCATGAATGACAAAGCCTTTCCTACAAATATATTTCGTTTCTGACTGCTGCTGCTATACTATGCTTATGAAAATTGGTTGTCAATATTGTAGAGATATTAGTACGTAAAGGAAAGTTCCATGTCCACATCCTCTATTTCCTACATCGCTCCTACGTTTCAGGACGTGTTACAGGCACGGCAACGTATTCGGCCCTATCTAGCACGCACGCCACTGTATAGCTACCCCACGCTTAACGAACTCGTTGGCACACAAATCTATGTGAAGCACGAGAATTATCAGCCGGTGGGCGCGTTCAAGGTACGTGGTGGCATCAATCTGGTTTC
This sequence comes from Chloroflexota bacterium, assembly GCA_021828635.1. Next base: position 117 of record JAJZEJ010000391.1, on the reverse strand, counting down.
GCAGTTGTCGCCAGAGGAGCGTGAGCGTGGCGTGATCGCTGCTTCGACGGGCAATCATGGACAATCAGTAGCCTATGCAGCGCGTCTATTTGGTGTCACAGCGCGGATTGTGGTACC
>JAJZEJ010000241.1 GCA_021828635.1 Chloroflexota bacterium | reverse complement strand
GATGCCATGTACTTTGAGACCGGTGACGCGGCCATCTTTCGTTGCGGCAACCTCAATGTGGTCAACCTGACCGCGACCGTGAATGGTGACGGCGAGATTTTCGTCGCGGTCCTCAATCCATTTGACGGCGTGACCTAGTTGCATCGAAGCAAAGGCAGCAACCATTTCCTCTGGATAGACATTGAGCTTGGCACCGAAGCCGCCGCCAACCTCTGGCACAATCACATGTACCTGATGCTGTGGCAGGCCCATTTGTGAAGCCAACAGGTTGCGCAGCAGATGCGGAATCTGCGATGAACTCCAGACGGTCAATACCTTGCTGGCTTTATTGAATTCAGCGATGACGCCTCGTGTCTCCATTGATGCGGGAGCGAGACGCTGGTTTTCCAGACGAGCCTTGACAACGACACCGCCATTGGCCTGAGTCTCGGCGAATATCTTGTCCATCTCATCACTGGGAGGATGGTTGCTGAAAGCGATATTCGTGCCGAAATCCTCATACAGGAGTGGAGAATTTGGCTGCATAGCCTTCTCAACATCGACAACAGCTGGTAGTGGCTCGTAATCGACATCAATCAGGTCGCGTGCGTCACGTGCGGTGTACTTATCATCGGCAATAACGACAGCGACAGGATCACCATAGAAGCGCACTTTACCCTCGGCGAGTGGGAAGCGAATGGCCATACCTTCGGCGAGATGGCCGATAGGCACGGCGACGGGAACAACGCCAACTTTGCCTTTGAGGTCTGCGGCGGTATAGACGGCGACAACACCGGGGTGCTTGCGGGCTGCCTCGGTATTGATGCTATTGATGCGAGCATGTCCATAGGGGCTGCGCACAACCGACATGTGGAGCATGCCATAAAGCTTGATGTCATCGACATAAGTGGCCTGACCAGTAATCAGGCGAGGATCTTCACGCCGCTTAATCGGCGTACCAACCATAGCTGCAATGCCCATACGTATGCATGTCCTTTCTCAAACGACGAGAAACGATACGGTAACGAGAGAACGTCGATAGGCTGTTCGCGTCCTTGCAGGCGATCAGTGACCTAATCACCAGTGCTTACAGGCTCGGAAACACTCTCGTGCATGTGTTCAGCAGCATACTGGACGGCACGTACAATGTTCTGGTAGCCGGTGCAGCGGCAAATGTTGCCTTCGAGACCCTTGCGAATCTCGGTTTCGGTTGGATTGGGGTTGTTCTTGAGTAGCTGGTATGAGGCCATAATCATACCGGGAGTACAGAAGCCACATTGCAATCCGTGTTTCTCCCAGAAGCCTTCCTGAATGGGGTGAAGGCCACCCTCCGGGGCCAGTCCTTCAATCGTGGTGACTTCAGCTCCGTCGGCCTGGACAGCCAATACAGTACAGGATTTGACGGCCTCACCATTCAGCAGGACGATACAGGCACCGCACTGAGAAGTGTTGCAGCCGACATGCGTGCCGGTCAAATCCAACACATCGCGCAAATAATGAACGAGTAGCATGCGCGGTTCAACTTCTGAATGATGTTCTTGACCATTCACGGAAACGGTAATAGCGCGCTTCATCGTCATTGATGGTCCCTGCCTTTCAATGATATGCAAAAGTAGTCAATATGCGGAAATGAGTATTCCACGTGCGTACTCCGTGTTACGCATTAGTGATGCGTTATACGACTGCACGGCCAGTCGTAGGTTTAGGATGCTCTAACCTTGAGTTCTCTAATGAACCCATAAGAGTATACGTCCTCTCACGACCAAAGGATGTATTTATTCTGATTTTTCAAAATCAGAAGAGCGTCTATCTGTAGTGTATCTCATAGAACAAACGAACTCAATCCTTTGCTGATGATTGCTGGGATTGCGAGCGTAGGATAGAGCGTTTCTAGCTATCCCCCTTTGAAGGTGTTGAAACATGTCACTTACCGCACTGTGAGTTGGTAAGAAACGAACTAAATGTCGTGATGAACAGAAAATAGCACACGGGAGGTTACATTGTCAAATATCCGTCGCTTTATTGCGCAGTTATATAAGCGTGTAGATGGAGAGTAAAGAAAGGACGCCAGGATTAATGTCCTGGCGTCTTGGTTGGTGTTGGTGAAACGACCATGACAGTGAAGTAAGCTGCCTGCGTTGATGCAACCTGGCAACCGGGTGTGCCATTGGCCTGGAAGCTGACGGTGACATAGGTGATCTGCCCTAGTGCATCCGTCTGACCGGTGGTTGGAACGTAGAAAACAGCCAGACCATCTTTGGTTGTGGTAACAGTCTGTGATGAGGTCGTGCCATCAGGCCAGGTGACAGTTGCGGTCGCGGTGGCTCCCTCGACACCCACCGGATTGCCAGCGACATTTTGTGTATATTTGGCATAGACACCGACGGTTGTACCTAAGATTGGTGAGGTATCGGTGGCCCATGCGCCGCACCAGTATCCTGGGAGGGGGGGTGTCGGTGAACTTGAATTGAGATTATTCCCATTCAGGTTGATGGTAACGGTGACGGGAGGCGCACCCAGGTTGACATTGCTGGCTGTTGTGCTGCCGCCACATGCTACGATCAGTATGCTGAACAGGAAGAATATAAAAATGGTACTGCACTTGAAGGCAAAGCCAAACGAAGCGCGAGACTTCTGTGAAAACGGTATTGGAAATGGTTGTTTGAACCAGTGTCTTGCTTGCATACGTCCTACTATTACCCTTATCTTGCTCAGAGTGTCTGACTTGAGTATAGCACAGGGGTCAGGCGGTAGAGCATACTTTCCCACGTTTCTGCCATGAAAGTACTATGATGGCTATCAAAAGGGCAATGTATTACTACCATAGAGGAAGAACGGAGAGAACGTTGTTAATTTGTGGAGATGGGTACAAAGATGGACCGAAAGGGAAAGAAAGAATCATGGTGAGCGTTAGCAATGCTCACCATGATCTATGAAGCTCTATGGAACGGATAGATGTGCTATTGCACTATGACCGTCAGATTCATACCAGTGTGAATAGTACAGTAGATGTGATAGGTACCCGGCGTTGTCCAGGCCGGTGTCAAACTTGAGTCGTTACCATTAAAGGTTATATTGATGGTTGGTGCGCCCGGCTCAACTTTGGGAACCTGTTTACCATTGACCCAACTGCCATTGACGACAATATGGGTAGATGCTGCTTTATCAACGAGATTGAGCTGTTGCCCCGCTTTGAGAGTGACGCTAGACTGAATAAAACTGGCACCACCCATATCTGCCTCAACGGAGTTGGCGGCGGCATTGGCGCTATCCTTGATGCTACAAGCAGCGAGGCCGAGTGAGAGGAAGGCCAACATTGCCAGGAAGACAAACAACTTCTTATGCATAACTAAAGAGTCCTTTCAACCGATGTAATGTAGAGATATGCCCTATGGTCAAGATTAATGGCACCGTTGCGCTTTATAAATGAGGGTCTGGTACCACTCTACTACTCTTATCTTAACTATAGCAAATAGTGTCCAACATAGCAAAGAGACAAGAGAATATCCCTATCGCTACACCGTTGCTACATAAGCTGGAAAGTTTACAAACGTGAAACGTCTCAAGCCGCTTGTAGACTGACTTGAGACGTTCCATAATGGGTCATTGGTAGCGCATACGGGATTCGAACCCGTGATCTCCGCCTTGAGAGGGCGATGTCCTGGACCGCTAGACGAATGCGCCATGTGTTTGCTGTTTGTATGAATTTGTGAGCATATCACTTACGGGCTATATAATAACCCGGCATGGCTGAATTGTCAATAGGCTTTTTGAGGATATTCTGACAAACATCTATCAATCACGCTCTGAAACCTCGTGATGAAGGTGCCAGAGCGTGATTTATCACGCCCCTACGGGATGCAGGTCGAAGTGTTTGAGCTGGCCCTGATATTGGCAGGTGAAGGCTAGGCACGTCCACTTGTTCGGTAGATGCGGATTGACGGTGAAACCATTATCGGTGAGGCGCAGACCTGCAAAGCCGAAAATGGCCGCTTGCCAGACCGCTCCAGCGCAAGCGGCATGAATACCCTCTGGCGTGTTGCCACGCAGATTTTGTAGATCGACCAGCGCACCTTTCATGAATAGTTTGTAGGCTTCATCAATCAGACCGAGTTCGCAGGCTAGAATAGCGTGGAAGGCCGGTGTTAGCGACGAGCCGTAGTCATGGTCGGTAATGGGATAGTAGTAGTTCCAGTTGGTCTGCTTCGTTTTGAGATCGAATTGTCTGTCTAGCACGGTAAGCAGCATCAGCACATCGGCTTGCTTAATAATGCGAAATTTTTGTATCTCCTGAACGCTGAAGATGCCCTGATATGAATCGGTACGGCCTTTATACTTGCTTTGATCTAATGGCTCAAGCTCGAAGAAGCCATCGAATTGTTCTATGAGGCCCGTCTCTTGATCCTGGGGAAAGCGCATGTGTTCGGCTACGTCTCGCATATGCTCAAGATGCGGCTGATCCAGGTGAAGTTGCCGTGCCAGTGCTTGCGCTTTGGCTGGGTCATGTTGCTGAAGCCAGTCCCAAGCGGCGAGGCCATAGAGGATATTCTGCTTCGCCATATAGTTGGTGAAGGCATTATTATTGACGTGTTCATGCCACTCGTCAGGACCGATGACATTCGTGATCTCGTAATCATGGTTCTGTTCGTTCTTCTCCGCTCGGCTGGCCCAGAACATGGCTGTACTGAGCAGTATTTCGGTTCCGTATTGACGCATAAAATCGTCATCACCCGTCACGCTCCAGTATTCTACTACGGCATGCGCGATACTGGCGGTGATGTGTAGTTCGATGAAGCCATTGAGAACAGGAATGACCTCGCCCGTCTCCGGGTGGACAATAGAAGGCGGCGTCGTCTCTTCACCGTTTAACGTACTCTCCCAGGGGTACTGCGCTCCCTCATAACCGTTGCTAGCCGCTTTTTTGCGTGCAGCAGGGAGCAAGTGATAGCGATAGAGAAGTAGATTGCGTGCAATCTTTGGCATGACATAGGTGAAGAAGGGCAGCATAAAGATTTCGGTATCATGGAAGACGTGTCCACGATAGCCAAAACCTGTTAATCCTTTAGCCGCGATGCTGTAACGGCTATCGTTATCTGAGACATTGATGCGCAACTGATAAAGGTTGTAACGCATAGCACATTGTGCCAAGTCATCACCTTCGATGACGACATCCGCAATCTGCCAATACCTTTGCCATGCTTCCTCGTCCTGAGCTAACAAGCGGTCGTATATGCCAAACACTTGTTTGGTTTTACTTGTAACAGTGTCGGCAGTTTCTAGTGAGAGTTGGTCATGGCTATATTGCTCTGAAAGTGGCGCGACTGCATGAAGTATCTCTCGATGGTGTTTTAATGCGGCATGTACAGGTTCGACGCCATCACGTGAGGTATACATGACTACCAATTTCTCGGCAGTGATAGTCTGACCGGCTGCCACCTTACCACGCAATCGGATACTAGGAGCGGTATCGGAGTCGATCAGTTCTTGCTCAAAGCCAAGCATATTGGTGGTAAAGCTCATTGTCTGTGCCAGTTGCACCTCCGTCATGTGGGTCTGGCTGAGCAGCCAGATGAGGTTGTCTTCGTGTCCCTGGTCTTGAGTCTCCCAATGCATAACATTGTAGTTGCCGACAGCTGTATTGATGCTGGCCCATAAAATGATATTCAAGTCCTGATCTTCGGCGGTAACACTGTAACGAATGACGCCGACATGTTCGTCGGCCAAACTAGCAAATCGCTCACTATGAATAGTGGCAACTACACCGCCCGGACTTTTCCAGCGTACCGTGCGGAAAAGCACGCCGTTGCGCATATTCAGGGTGCGTTCATAATGCAGTATCTGACCCTGGTCGAGACGAAAGCGTTCGCCGTTAATGAAAAGTTTGATTGGTAGCCAGTCGGGTGCATTTGCCAGTTCTTCTTTCGCAACAGGGATATCATCAAAGACCCCGAAGAGTAGCGTTGCCGGGTTGGCTCCAACGAACCCCTCTTCAAATGTTCCACGGGTGCAGAAGTAGCCGTTACCAATGGTAAAGACTGTCTCCTGACTGTGAAGGTGTTTGGGCGTGGGGACAAAGGTTTGTTCGTTAATCTGCCAAAGATTCACGAAATGTATCCTTCCTTAGATTATCTATAGAGTAATATCGTCCACAAACAGTATTATATCTGGCGAGGATAATTGTCATTGACTAATCCAATAAATCCGTTAAATGTTTGTGGGCAAGTGTCGGCAAAACTTTATCTGCCTTGTGAAATCGCTCGGCTGGCCCTATACCGATAGCTAGCATACCGGCGGCTTTAATGGCTTCAACGCCTGCATCTGCATCTTCGACGCCTATACAGGCTGCGGTGGGTACATGTACCAGTCCCGCTGCATACACAAAAATGTCAGGCGCGGGTTTACCGTGCGTAACGCTATATCCATCAGCGATACCATCAAAGAGAGAGACAATGTTGAGGCGTTCAAGTACCGTCATACAATTTTTGCTAGCTGATGCGATTGCCGTTTTCAGACCCTGCTCTCGAATCT
>JAJZEJ010000832.1 GCA_021828635.1 Chloroflexota bacterium | reverse complement strand
TGTGCCACAACACCGCCATCCTGTACCGATGCTCAGCCTCGCTAACGCACGTAGCGAAGAAGAATTGTATGCCTGGTACAAACGCGCTCAAAACATTCTGCCCAACGCTACCTTTAGCTACGTGTGCGAACTCAAGATTGATGGTCTGGCGACGGCACTGACCTATGAACATGGACGCCTAATTATCGGTGCTTCACGTGGTGATGGTCTGATTGGCGAGGACTGGACGCCCAATGTACGTACCATTCGCACGATTCCACAGCACCTGCGCGGCGAACGTATTCCCGAACGGGTTGAGGTACGCGGCGAAATCTACATGTCCATCAAAAGCTTTGAGAAGCTAAACGAGGAGATCAGCGATGGCAAACTCTTCGCCAATCCACGTAATGCCGCCGCCGGTTCGCTACGCCAAAAAGACCCACGTGTCACCGCCTCGCGCCGTCTGGACTTCTTCGGCTACCAGCTTGGCTACATTCAGGGTCTGGAATGTCAGACCCAATGGGACGCCCTACAACTTATTCGTGAGTGGGGTTTTGCGGTCAACCCCAATATCAAGCAGGCACACACGCTCGATGAGGTACTGGAATATTGCCAATATTGGGAGAAAGAACGCTTCAACCTGCCCTATGAGATTGACGGCGTGGTCATTAAAATTAACGATTTCGCGCAACAGCAGGAGTTGGGAACGGTGGCACGCGACCCACGCTGGGCTATCGCTTTCAAGTATCCCCCAACACAGGTAGCGACGAAATTGCTAGATATTCGCGTCAACATCGGACGCACCGGCTCAGTCAATCCCTGGGCAATGCTGGAACCGATCACTATTCGCGGCGTTACTGTCTCACGCGCCTCGTTGCATAATGAGGGCGATATACAGCGTAAAGACCTGCGTATCGGTGATTGGGTGCTGGTACAACGCGCAGGCGAGGTCATTCCACAGGTCGTCAAGCCCATTATCGAACGACGTAGCGGCAACGAAGAGGTCTATCACCTGCCCGAACATTGCCCAATCTGCAATACGCCAATCGAACGCGATCCCGAAGAAGCAATGGCCTATTGTCCTAATACCGATTGTCCGGCACGTATCGTCGAAAGCTTAATCCACTTTGCCTCAAAGGGCGCGATGGACCTGGAAACTATCGGCGAAAAGATGTGCGAGCAATTGTATAACGCCGGTCTCATTCACAGCGTGGCCGACTTCTACACACTGACCCGTGAGCAACTACTTGAATTGGAAGGTACCAAAGAGAAGAGCGCGGAAAATATGCTCAAGGCGATTGAAGCCAGTAAGCAGCGTTCTTTCTCCCGTTTACTCTTTGGCCTCAATATTCGGCATATGGGCGAGAAAACAGCCCAGCTTATCACAACTGCCTTCGCAGATATCAATAAGCTTATGGGAGCGACAGAAGAGGATATCACGACAGTGCCAGGGGTTGGTCCCGTGGTCGGTCACAGCCTTTATTCATGGTTTCAGCAGGAGAGCAACCGCACACTGATTGCACGCCTGCGTGAATATGGCGTCAACATGCATGAGGAACAGCGTGCCAACGATGGTCCATTAGCTGGACAGAGTTTTCTACTCACCGGTCGTCTGAACGGTATGACACGTCCGGTAGCGGAAGAGACTATCAAGAAACTCGGTGGCACCATCGCCTCCGGTGTTAGCAAATCACTCCATCATCTGGTCGTTGGTGAGGATGCTGGCTCCAAGCTGACAAAGGCACAGAAGGCTGGCATACCCATCCACGATGAACAGTGGCTACTTGACCTGCTCAAAGAGTATGGTGCGATGTAATACACTACATGGTACACCTTTTCACCAGAAGGGAGCTTCGGTTCCCTTCTCCTGCCTTATCAAACCAGCTCGCTCCAGCTCCGCCAATAATTGTTTGATTTCAATGAGTGAGTGTCCAGTCAGCCTGGACAAATCAGTAGTCGTGCGCTGTCCATCTAACAGAAAGAAGATATGACGATGCAGACGTGACAGGTGTAGACGCTGCATGTAAGCCAGAGCCTGCGGACCATCTACAAGACGAGAAGGGGCATTTTTTGTTACCGGCATACGTTCGGGAAATGGTTTTTGTACAGGATAGGCTGCATTTCTGCTTGTATATGGTTGAGGCTGGGGAGGTAATTCTGTAACAGGCACCGGGGGTAGAGCTGATCTCCATGTTTCTGCTGGTAAAGGCTCCGTTCTGACTGGCGCAACATTTGTCGGCAAGGGATGTTCATGCGTATTCTCTTTCTCTGCTTCTCGTGCTGCCGCATTGTTGCCTGAAAACATTTGAGCAATAAAAGTAAATGGGGAATTGGCCTCGTTAACAGGAACGGGGGGAGCTAAAGGCTGTAGATGAACAGCGATATCGCTAGCGGGCTGAGTATGCAAAGTATACTGGCAAATCCCCCATGTCAGCAACCATTGCAACGCCTCGTAGCCAGCACGTTCACCGATATGTGCATCGACTACACGCCCATAAAGTACAATCAGATTGCCTTTTTCACTGACACCACCTTTGCCACGTTGTACATCCACTATTCCTGTATGTTGCGAGTTTTCCAGCATCTGTAGCAGCGTCTCTAGTTGATCCACTTTCCCTTGCTGCTCATATTCCATCATGGAGATTGCCTCACTGTTCTACGCCATCCTGACGTATAGAAATAGCATTTCGTTTCTCCGTTTGACAGCCATCATGGCATGGTAGATTGTAGAAGGTTGGTTGCGAATTTGTCTGTGAGAGATTAGCCATTCTCAGAACAATCTTTAACACAAAATAACTCATCTTGTCAAGTGTTTCTGAAAACATTGCGCGGATGCTTATAAACATAGTTATTTACAATTGCATTTTCCCTTGCCAGACACTGCAAACTAGTTTATGCTAAGGCTGTAGTTAAAGAAACAATCATTGAAAAGCGGGATTTATGGCTATATGAAGACAACGACTCAACCACGCATTAAAATTTGCTGTATTAGCAGCATACAGGAAGCTCGTATGGCGATAGAGGCTGGAGCGAATATGTTAGGGCTGGTCTCGGCTATGCCTAGCGGTCCGGGTGTGATTGAGGAGACACTGATCACCGAGATTGCCGACCAATTACCGCCTGGTGTAACCTCGGTACTGCTGACCAGTTTGCAAGAGCCAGAACTGATTATCGAGCAACAACGGCGCTGTCGTGTCAATGCGCTGCAACTGGTAGATAGCCTGCCCACGGGAAGCCATCAACATTTGCGGGCTGCGCTACCAGGAATCGCACTGATTCAGGTTATTCATGTTGCCGGTCAGGAGTCGCTGGCAGAAGCGATAGAGGTTGCGCCCTATGTCAACGCTATCCTGCTCGACTCCGGCAATCCAACGCTGACGGTGAAAGAGCTGGGTGGCACAGGGCGCGTACATGACTGGCAGATCAGTCGAGCAATTCGTGAAGCGGTGTCGGTGCCGGTCTATCTGGCCGGTGGCCTGAATCCCGATAACATCACAATGGCTATCGAGCAAGTTGGCCCTTTCGGCCTGGATATTTGTAGTGGTGTCCGCACGAATGGGATGCTAGATGAGCAGAAGCTGGCACGGCTATTTAGTCGGCTTTAGCCTATTAGGCAAAAAAACAAAGTCTAAAGCTCAAATACCTTACGAAACCAGTTAACCAGCAACAATGCATGTGAAGCCTGGGCCTCAACATATTTTTTCGTAATCGCCTGCCCCATAGGTGTACCGGGTTCCTCTTGCCAGGCGAGCCATGTATGCAGGTGAGCCTTCGTTACATAAGTTGGCTTAAAATTACATTTTACGATCATTGCTTCTTGTAACGCATTTTTGGCAATAGGCCATAGCACGTCATCTTCTGGCCCTAGAAAACTGATAAACTCTTCTATTGCCCCAGGAAGTTTATTATTAGGCATCAACCATATACCAATTGTCGGCAACCCATCTTGCTCAATAAATATTCCTCCCGCGTCTGGAATATGAGGCATACTATTATAACTAGCATCTTTCAGAACCCCCATCAGACTTTTCCATCTATCTGCAATTTCCGTATCAGCATCCACTACTATTCCATACCTATTGTTTGCCACATCGCCCTTCATCTCAATTTTGAATTTCTGTAAAAGATCGGGAAATCCATTATGCGGTCTAATCTCAAAATGCTCATCCTTATTCTTAAAAAGTTTTTTTGACGCACGATCACGTGACGAGATGTCATGATAATTGAGCAAGTGTATAAATACATTCATATCATCAGAGCCTTCGACAAAAAGATAATTCTTGTGTTTTGTTTCACTTAATAAACCACTTCTCATACCTAACGCACCTCTATCTGTTCCTGCACAACAATAGCCAGTTCTTCTTTATCATATAATACTGAACTGGTCTCGCCTTGTTTGTTCTGCAAGCGAATCAGCAAGCTTTCTTCTTGAGAGCATTCCTGAGCAGCTTCTTGAAAAGCTCTAATACAATCCAGACTATGCGTTGTGGCAAATACCTGCACATTCAGGCGCTGAGCCAGACGAAAAATCACACGCCATATATCCGGTTGCACAGAGAAATGCAGGCCATTCTCTATCTCATCTATCAACAACATGCCATCTTTAGCGTTGACCAGGGCTAAGGCAAGACCAAAGACACGTTGCATACCATCGCCTAAACTACGCAAAGCAATTGGCGCATCAAGGTCTGCTACTTTTACAATTGGTATGGATCGCCGTTCTCTGGTATCAATGCTTCTTATCGGTCGCTCTTTGGCCTCAAGACTGCCGACAATACTCAGCCGCTCGACACCAGGAGCGATAATCCTCATGGCTTTCACGACATCATTTTCCAAACCAGTAAGAGCAATACCATCCCAAAGCACTCCTACCATCTCTCGATCTAACCCATTAGGGGCAAGTGCAATACAACCGGCCTTTATTTCCCAATCGCTACCCAACGAATCGATTCTCGGCCTGATGGGATAGGTTCTTGAAATTTTTCCTGCTTGAATGGCTAAACGTGGGCTAGGATTTTCAACGGCATCAACCTCATCTGGCTCCAATAACCGCAATTTTGATAAACCTTCTTCATCGCGTTGATTTGTATACCATCTGATAGCTATTGATAGAGCTTCATCAGGAGAACTCATAGCTCCAATAATAGCAGGGTCAACAAAACGGCCTATCTCTTTTCGCCCATAAAATAGATATCTCAGTTCCAGAAGGATACCTTCATAGTCTAATACTTCTCTCCGACTATTATACGGTCTACTTTCATCACGAGCCTGTAATATTTTCCAGATCAAATCTGGATTACCATTGTGAGCATAAAGCTGTAAAACTTCTAATAGACTAGACTTGCCAATATTATTTTTGCCCACAATTAAGTTAATACGCCGCAAATGCTCTATTTGCAGGTACTTAAAGCCGCGAAAGTTACGAATTTCTAGAGAATCCAGGACGAGATTTTCCATAGGATGCTCACTTATCTCATAAAGTTACAATTGCACGTTGCCTTGTCATACCTACCACAGTTTTTAAGTATTATATCACGCTATTGTCTAACTTCCTTCAGGGGGGATTTTGGGTACCGAGGTAGGGGCCGGTTCACCGAGGTCGTGCGTGGGCATGACGACACGTGGATAAGGCGGGCGCGGTGAACCGGCCCCTACCTCGACATTCTCCCCAAAGGATAGAGAACCTCACGCTATTGTCTAATTTCACATTGACAAAGGTAGCTATTTCGTCTTCTCAGTTCGGTCTTTGCGCCCAAGCAGGATGGGGCCGAGAATGGAGATGGCGGTAAAGAGGCCGAGCAGACCATAGGAGAGTATGAATGCTTGCTTGCGTTCTTTGTTTGTGTCGCGCATCGTCGTTACCTTTCCTGACTTTGCCATTCATCAACGAGCATACTGTAGATAACCATATCTACGTACTGGCAGTTCAAAAGTTGGGATTGACGCATGGTTCCATCTTGCGTAAAGCCCAATCGCTCAGGCACGGCACGGCTCCTCTGATTGCCTGCCGCACAGTGAATCTCGACTCTATGCAGGCCATAGTGGGTGAAAGCATAGGAGGTCATGACGCGACATGCTCTGGTGACAATACCCTTGCCCTGCATTGATGCATCAAGCCAATAGCCGATCTCCGCTTTGCTATCAACCTCGTCAATATTATGCAAGCCAATCGCGCCAACAAGCTGATCCCTCTGCCAGATACCCATTTCCAGGCTTCTGCCTTCCGCGAACCCGTACAAAGCCTGTTTCACAAAAACATTTTGACTCTCAAGGGAAGTCTCGCTGGCCCACGGTTGCCACGCGGATAAATGGGCTTGATTGCGCTCTACCAGGGCAAAAAGCATTGCGGCGTAGCGCATTTCATGCGGCCGCAATTGCAAATCTTCGTCTACTTGAACGCAAAGAATCGGTGCTTGCTTCAATCTCCTGCCCCTCTTGTTGCATAACTCCCACGAGGGATGTCACTTCATATACTCCATATTATAATCAAGATGTATGTAGAGCTACACCTTGTGGTGCATGCAATGATGTCATGCAACGA
>JAJZEJ010000740.1 GCA_021828635.1 Chloroflexota bacterium | reverse complement strand
TCATGGCAAAACGTCACTCCTTGATACCATCCGTAAGACGAAGGTTGCTGCGGGTGAGGCTGGTGGCATCACCCAGCATATCGGTGCTTATCAGGTAGAGGTACACGGTAAGAAAATCACTTTCCTGGATACACCAGGTCACGAAGCGTTTACCGCCATGCGTGCGCGTGGTGCGCAGGTAACACATATCGCGGTCATCGTGGTCGCCGCCGACGATGGCGTTATGCCACAGACACGCGAGGCCATTTCACACGCACAAGCCGCGAAAGTGCCGATTATTATCGCTATTAATAAAATTGATAAAGAGAATGCCAACCCGGATTACGTCAAACAGCAACTGGCGGAGATGGGCATCGTCATTGAGGAATACGGCGGCGATGTCATCTCTGTACCGGTATCAGCGCGTAAAAACATTGGTATCGATGATCTGCTTGAAATGATCCTGCTGGTAGCCGAGGTGCAAGACATCCGCGCCAATCCGAACTTACCCGCTACTGGTGCCATCATTGAGGCACGCCTTGAGAAGAGTACCGGACCAATGGCGACAGTGCTGGTGCAGCAAGGCACACTCAAGATGGGCGATACTATCGTCGTTGGTTCACTGGCCGGCAAGGTGCGTGCCATGTTCAATGACCGTGGTAAACGCATCCAGAAGGCACCACCTAGCACACCGGTAAGCATCATGGGTCTACCTGAAGTGCCGCAAGCTGGTGATCGCTTAGAGGTCGAGGCCGATGAGCGCACAGCCAAGCAACGCGCTCAGCAAGAGGCCGACAAACGCCGTAGTGAGATCATGCCGCTCGGTCAGGTCAGCCTGGATAACCTCTATATGCAGATGCAGGAGGGCAAGGTCAAAGAACTCAATGTCGTTCTCAAGTGCGATGTGCAGGGTTCAGCCGAAGCCATTAAAACTTCACTCTCCAGGCTTGGTGAGGAGAATGAAAACATCAAAGTCCGCCTGATTCACGAGGGTGTTGGCAATATCAGTGAGACCGATGTACATCTGGCCGCCGCCTCCGGGGCAATCATCGTCGGCTTCAACGTCAAGGCCGATGGTGCCTCACAACGCGAGGCGCAACGCGAAGGCGTCGATATTCGCTACTACAATGTCATCTACAAACTCTCTGATGACATTCAGGCCGCGCTTACCGGCATGTTAGAACCAACCTACCGCGAGGTCGTCGATGGTCACGCCGAAATTGTCCAGACCTTCAAAGCTGGCAAGAGTATCGTCATCGCCGGTAGTCGTGTCACCGATGGCAAGATCACACGTGCCTCTCAGATACGCATCATGCGTAAGAACGAGAAAGTATTCGATGGTAAGGTTGCTTCGTTACGCCGTGGTAAAGACGATGTACGCGAAGTGGCGAGCGGCTACGAGTGCGGCATCGTTGTCGAAGACTTCAACGAATTTGAAGTCGGCGACATTGTGGAAGCTTATTCCCAGGAGCGCGTCAAGACCGGCGCGTAAAACCTGGCGTCCATAAAGAATTGTCACTACATCGGGTAGCATGACACCCACAAGGGGTGCCACTACATGTATAATCCCGCATCGCGCATATATTAGATGTAGTGACACCCCTTGTGGGTGCCAACCTGATAGATACCATGCCCAAGGGGCTATTGTGCTATACGGAGAGAGGGGCAGAGGAATGCCAAATCCACACAGACAAGAGAAGCTGGGAGAATTGATCGCGGCCGAACTCAGCCAACTGCTACGCACGCGCGTCAAAGACCCCCGCGTCGGCTTCGCTAGCATTACGCGCGTAGAGGTTAGTGGCGACTTGCGCCATGCAAAAGTTTATGTCAGCGTCATGGGTACCCCGGAAGAGCAGGCAGCAACTATGCAGGCATTAAAGCACGCTAATGGATTTCTACGCCATGAAGTAGCGGAACGCATCACACTACGCTACATGCCAGAACTGATCTTCAAACTGGATACCTCTATTGAAGAGGGTTCCCGTATTCTTGCCCTGATTCAGCAAATTGAAGATGAAGAGCGCATAAATGCGCATACCTCGGAGGTAGAGTGAAAGCGTATGTCAGTAACATTGACAAGTAATACGGCTTTGAACCAGCAGATTGACCCATCTCTTGTACAGCAGGCGCTGGCTCTGATCGAGCCAGCGCACCGCATCGCCATTCTGGCGCACGAACACCCCGATGGCGATTGCCTCGGCTCCGCTCTCGGCTTGGCACACATCCTGGAGCAGATTGGCAAGACCTGCGTACCCGCTTGCGCCGATGCCGCGCCACCAGTCTTCTCCTTCATCCCTGGTATTGAGCAACTACAACAGACATTAGGTGAACCAGGTAACGAGCCATTTGATCTCGTCATCGCCGTCGATGCGGGCGAGTTGAGCCGTTACGGCACACTCTATAAACGGCACCAGACATTTCTGGAGCAGGTACCTATTTTGAACATTGACCACCATGTGAGTAGTGGTGGTTGTGGGCGCGTCAACATCATTGACCCGACAGCCGCCGCCACCGGCGAATTGCTGGTCCTTTTCCAGCAGCAAGCTCGCTTGCCACTCTCTCAAGCTGCCGCGCAATGCCTGCTCACCGGCATCATCACCGATACCTCTTCATTCCAATTCACCAGCACCACGTCACGCACAATGGAAGTTGGCGCGGAACTACTACGCGCTGGAGCAGTGGCCGAGCCGGTCGTCAAGGCCATTTACCGCTCACGTCCCTGGCCCCAGGTACATTTTAGCGCAATGGTTATTAATCAGGCCCACATTGCCTGCGCAGGTCGCCTGATCTGGTCCTACGCCACTAATGAAACGCTGAAGGCTGTTAGCGCGACGCCGGGCATGGACGATAATATGTCTGGTACCTTACGCGATGTCGAAGGTGTGCAGATTGCCGCCTTCTTCAAAGCTTACGATGATCCCCACGAGACACGCCTAAGTCTGCGCACCGCCGAACCCTATCATGCCGCCAACATCTGTATACGCTACGGCGGCGGTGGACATGCACGTGCGGCTGGTGCAACCATCAATTTACCTCTAGAAGAGGCGATGACGCTGGTTGTAGCCGATCTACAATATGAAATTGAACAGCAGGATCAGCAGCAACAACAATGATAGACGGTATTCTTGTCATCAATAAAACTACCGGCATGACCTCACATGACGTAGTGGCACAAGTACGTAAACTGCTCAAGCAGCGGCGCGTCGGTCACGCAGGCACACTTGATCCCGCCGCCGGTGGCGTGTTGCCCATCTGCGTCGGGCAAGGGACGCGCGTAGCCGAATACCTCAGCGAGAGCGGTAAAGCCTATCAAGCTGAGATCACATTTGGCGTTACCACTGATACCTACGATGCCGAAGGCGAGGTGCTACGGACGGCAGACACCAGCCATCTCACACGTGACACCATCATGGCATCCCTCCCACATTTTCTTGGCGCACAGATGCAGATGCCTCCACGCTATTCCGCTATCAAAATTCAGGGACAACCAGCCTATAAACGCATGCGGGCCGGTGAAGAGATCGCGCTAGAGGCCCGTCCCATCCACATCTATCAGCTCGACCTGCTTTCCTGGCAAGCTCCACGATTACAATTAGCGGTAGAGTGCAGCAAAGGCACCTATATTCGTTCGTTGGCCTATGACCTGGGTGAATATATGGGCTGCGGTGCCTATCTCTCCGCGCTTACCCGCACCCGTAGTGGCCCATTTACGCTGGCCGAAAGCCTTACCCTGGAACAACTCGCAACGTTACAAGAACAGGGTCAACTAGAACATGCCATTGTACCAGCCGACCGCGCACTGGCTCATTATCCTGCCCTCGCGCTTGATGCTGTTAGTGCTGAACGGGTACTCCACGGCAATGCATTCCATTTCTCTATCGCACCAGCAGAGCTTGCGCGTGTTTATGATGATAAAGGACAATTTATTGCGATTGCAACCTGGGACGCCACACAGAATGCATGGCAACCTCAAAAGGTATTTCATGGATAAACAAACAGCAATCCATGTATAGAACGTAGGGACCAGTTCACTGTGTCCGCGTGTGGATGTGAGGATGCTTAGGCTGCGCGGACACGGTGAACCGGTCTCTACGTCTATCATTGTCAGGACAAAGTAGCTGTGGTACTATTACAAAGAAAACAAAGAAGGAACGTGGTTTTAGTACATAGCACATGCTCGCACAGAATGCATTGCAATGTTATGGAACGAGCTTATTGATACACCATGCAGTATACAACGACACTGACAGCGCAAGAACCAATTGCAATCACCATTGGCAATTTCGATGGCATTCATCTCGGCCATCAGCGCCTGATGCATGAACTGCGTAAATTGGCCCAAAGCTTGCATTGCAAAGCGGCGGTGGCGACGTTTTCGCCCCACACCTTGATGGTTGTGCGCCCAAATATGCACATCTACTATCTAACTACCCTGGCCGAGAAACTAGCCCTCATCAAAAACTTTGGCGGTATTGACGATACGATTGTGATTCACTTTACGCCAGAGGTCGCGGCTATGAGCGCGACCGAATTCATGGACACCTTGCGCCAGCATTTTACGCTTAAAGGTCTCCTGGTGGGAGAAAATTTTAGCCTCGGCCATAACCGTATGGGCGATGTCTCATTTCTAGAAAACTACGGACGCGAACACGGTATAATCGTGCGTTCCGTCCCATTAACTGAACATGGTGAAATACGTATTAGTAGCACGCGCGTCCGTTCATTAGTGAGTGAAGGCAAAGTCGAGGAAGCGACGAAATTGCTCGGTCATCCACTTACCCTGCACGGCACCGTGATACATGGTGACGAACGTGGACGCTTATTAGGTTTCCCGACAGCGAACCTGCGCCCAGACCCACACCGACTCCTGCCAAGCAATGGTGTCTACGCCGTGCGCGTGCAGGTTGCTGAGGTACCTTTCAGAGAAAGTGGTGAGAAGAGTGACACAAGCTCTACTCCTATCGTCTATAATGGTGTAGCCAATGTCGGCGTGCGTCCTACCTTCGAGGGAACTCAGCGATTGGTCGAGGTACACTTACTGGATGTCACGCTCGATCTCTATGAGAAAGAGCTGGCAGTAGATTTTATTGCCTATCTACGTAGTGAGAAGCGTTTTCCAAATATTGATGCGTTAAAAACACAGATTGCAGCCGATGCGCAACAGGCGCGTCAGTTGTTAGCAACCGATAGTACAGATAGTACAGCAGGAGAGTGAGCCATTGAACGCTCGCCCAAATCCCATTTCAAAAGTTGAAGCAATCATGAAGTTCTTCTTCGAGGACATCTGGGAGCGGCTCTTTCCCTCCCCGCTCGAATCAGTCGAGTTGGGCGGTAAGCTCGTGCGCTATATGGAGAGCCAGCGACTCGTATTGAGTGATGGGCGATACGCTGTACCTCACATCTACGACATCTACCTGAGTCCTAAAGATCACCAGCAAATCGCCCCTAACCAGAATATTCTGCTACCCGACTGGCAGAATCAGATGATTGACTACGCCAGACACCATCATTATATTCTCAGAGATACGCCTGTGTTACGCTTACATCCTGATAGTGCATTGCGTGTCGGGCAACCACGTTTTGATGTTGGTAGCGCGGGTGAGATTGGCGATACGCAGCAGCTTGACCCGGCACAGGTGGCTGCCCTCATTGCGCAGGCACCGCAGATTCAGCCTTCCTTGCCATCATCACCAGTCTCGTCGGCACCAGCCGCAATGCCAGCACATCACACGAATCCACATTCGCAAGCCATCGCTATGCCGAATGCACGACTGGTAATTCGCCTACCGCAAGGTGGTCAGCAGACCTATGCCATTACCAAACCAGAAATACGTATTGGCCGCCAACTCGATAACGACATCATTGTCGAGGATAAGCGTGTCTCACGTTATCACGCTCAGATTAAATTTCAATCAAACGGCGAATTTGATCTCTATGATTTAGGCAGCACAAACGGCATCACTATCAATACTATTCCTAATCGACGCCAGCATATATTACGTAACGGCGACTACTTTACTATTGGCAGCTACGACTTTCAATTTCAACGACAATAAAAGGCTATATGAAAGAAGGTGAGAAGACTGCCCTATGCCACTACAAATAGATGTATTCTTATTAATCTTACGGCTCTTATTCGTCGTACTGATCTACCTCTTTCTCATGCAGGTAGTCATCGCCATCACCCGTGATCTACGACGCAGTAAGGATAACGACCCAATACCAGCAACGCTCGGCCATCTGATCGTGATTCATAGCGGCCCCAGCGATATTCCCCCTGGTACAAGCTATCCGCTCGCACCACGCACAACGATTGGACGCGGCCCGACCAATACAATTCAGATCAAAGATCAGACAGTTTCCGCCGAACACACACACCTCTCGTATCAGAATGGTGCCTGGTATGTGCAGGATGCCGGTAGCGCCAATGGGACGTTTGTCAACGAACAGCCCGCACGCGAACCCTTACCTGCAAAAGTGGGTGATGTGATTCGTGTTGGCTATATACGCTTTCAACTCAAACCGTAAGCAGGTTTTCTAGATAGAGACAAGGGGTTC
>JAJZEJ010000285.1 GCA_021828635.1 Chloroflexota bacterium | reverse complement strand
GATCTCAACGGAGATAGCCAAGCGGACTTGCACATTTAATAAGTAATGTGCGGGCATCTTTGCCAGTCTTGTTTATAACAGAAATTTTATCTTTTGCGCCAAATTCGCTCAGTACCTTCTCAAGTGCAGGCGACTTTATCATCATAGTTTCCAGATCATGCGTATCAGTGTATAAGAGGTTGTGCGATAGCGTGGTACTATTGCCAACTACATCAAAATCTGCATCAACAATTGCCAATGCGCCAGAAAAATTGTTGCTTTCCAGCGTTGAAATCACCTCAATAGCATTAGCTTTGTTATAGGCAACTGTGATTTCGCACCATTCAGGGTGAATATATATTGCCCATACAACTTCTCATCACTTGAACCTTCGATAATAAGGAAAGAACGTAGCTCATTACCAGGATACTTGCGTATTGCTATGATCTTGTTGACTATGGAAACTGCACTACGTAACTCTTTTCCTCGATACTCGCTTCTGTAATCGCCCATTATTCTGGCCCTACTAACTCCACTATCAGGTCACGCCGATCATGGATAATATCTGGTGAATGTGTCGCAATTAGCGCATCAATATTCACCAGCTTCGTTACTTCCTGCAAATCTCGCAAGAAATACTCTTGCCAAACCACATGCAGCGATAGCTCTGGCTCATCAATCAACACCAGCGAACCAGGAGTCACCTTAAAGAGCAATTGGTAGAACAGTACCAGTTCATGTTGCTCACCGGAAGATAGATTCTCTAACGGCAAATCTATACTTTTTGTTGTTGTAAAGATAAAACCTTCATCTTTATCAAGCGTCATTTGTTTATAGAGAAATCGCTTGTTGATAATGCGCGTCAACAAGCCTATTTTAGCCTCCAAGTCATCGAATATACCCAATTTCTTTTCTGTATCCTCAACATATACAGCAAGCATAATCTTCTTACTCTCATCTATCTCATCTTCTATCTGAAATGCGGAACCATTACTATTATCATCATCCAACAAGCCTACTGAGGATAGCTTTGCTCTTGTTTCATTAATTGCAGCCAATCTTTTACGTAACTCATCAAAAGTAATTTTGGATTGTTCTGGCTTTGGATTAAAGACACGCGCTGGAAATGTCTTGTCCAGAGATTGCGATAAATCTGAGGATTCAGCCAATTTCGCCTTAATAGTTGCTGCAATTTCCTCGGAATATACCTTGACCACAGGCATCATAGCTGGTCGAACAGAACCAAAGGTGGTACGGCCTACCTGTTTTCTAGTGTCTATATATAGTAATCGTTGTGTTTCAATAAAATGAACCAGAACGGATTTTCTGATTTTTGTGAACCATTCTGGCGACATCTTTGTTAGCCAATGCTCAGGTAATTTGTAATTAATGCTCCAGCCCCCTGATGTATCAGGAGAAAATACGTGTGTTTCATCTGTTACAATTAAATCAGCGTTTACTAATGCCGTTCTATCACTCTTAAATTTAAAAACCACTGTGCCAGGTGGAGGAGCATCGGATAAAGGTAAAACAAAAGGATCTTCTTTGTTCGCATGAAATGTAATAGTTTGTTCATAAAGCTCTTCATCACCAGTTTCAGATGATGTATGCTCGCCTAAAACAACTGAATATGTTTTTGTCACCCAGAAATCTGTACCATCCTCAAATTCAACGCGAAACTCATCGAAAGGTATATCTCTTAATACCCCATCATCTCCCTTAAAAAGTGCCTTGAGCAAACGCAAAATAATAGTCTTGCCGAAGCCGTTTGGGCCATGAATGATTGTGACACGCTCATCTATGTGCAAAGGGATAACGTGGTCGAACATGCCAAAGAGGTTTTTGACGGAAATTTGTTTTATTCTTTTCAGTGCAACATGCCCATTCGACGTTTGCATAGCACATCCTTCTCGTTCTTTAAATGAAGCACTTTCTTTACACGCTATTGTACACCATATTCTTTGACAAAGAAATACTTTTTGTCTCTCGTTACACCTATATGAAAAACTTCTCAACAGCTACAGGATCAAGGGCTGAGAGCAAGGGGGTTCCCATCAGCAAGAGTCAACCATTGGTACTATTTAATTGACGCCTAACAGCTAAGATCAGCTACAATCTATACTATAGAGTAGGATGCTCTGCATGAGAGAATTTGTTTAAGGATAACTTTTACTTTACTGGAGCAACTCACTGAAGGGGGAAACATGCTACAACACGCACGCCGTATTTTTTTACACTGCTTGTGAGTGGAGCCTTGTTTGCCATTGCAGGTAAAGCTGTGATGGCAGATGCCAGCCCGAATGCAGTCTACACAGGACAAGTAGCCTCGCACGAAATTCCCATCAGCTTTCTTCGCCCATTTATCAGGTTCGCTGGGATAGACCATGAAAGGGACATGCTACAAGCATGCAAAGTACAAAACAGAAAAAGCGGCCCACGCGAAAACGGCAATGGGGTGCGGAACGCCGTACACAGCCATTGCCAATGATGCATGAGAAACCATCAACTTTGAAAATTGCCTACAGCCGTCTCGCAGTCGTATTGACAATAACTTTATGGATAATGTATCTTATATCGACAATTATTCGCCAATTCTTTGAAGGACCAAAAACATTTTCATTTACGATGCAAGCCATTGGCTACCTGATCATAGTAACGTTGCTGACATTCTCCGCGCTCATGTACCTGGTGGCACGTCAAGGGGCGCTTCAGCAGTTTAGTAAGCATGTACGTGTACCACGAGCTGAACTCGATAGGCATTTCTCAGAGCAACACCCCTCGATCACCGTGCTGGTGCCATCATATGCTGAAGAACCAGAAGTTGTCCGTAAGACCCTTATATCAGCGGCACTACAAGAATATCCACATATGCGTGTCGTGCTACTGGTTGACGATAAGCCCAATCCCTCAAATCCAGCCGTTGCCGCCCGACTCAACGCTACTCGTGAACTCGGCAACGATATCATGAGGCTTTTTGCTGAACCACGTATCCACTTCAGTACTGTACTTTACCAATTTGAACAGCAGTACGCAGGCAATATGCCAGTGACGCAGGCAACGATTATTGAGCTTGCGTGCCATTATGCATGGGCGGCAACGTGGCTTAATGAGCTTGCAGATGAAGAAGAGGTTGATGACCATGTAGATATATTCTTTGTCGAACAAGTACTCAATGGTCTTGCTAATGAATTGCGCCTCGTTGGTCAAGCACTGATGACATCTTGCCAGGAAGGTGTCCAGCTACCTAGCGAACGCATACGGCAACTCTATCGTCGGCTGGCCTGGATTTTTGATGCCGAGGTGACCATTTTTGAACGGAAGAAGTACGCTTCACTCTCCCATGAAGCCAATAAGGCAATGAATCTCAATTCCTACATTGGCCTGATGGGTGGTACGTACCTCCAACGCGAGACCCCTGATGGGCTGATCCTGCTTCCGGTTGCCAAAGGCCAAAGAGGCGATGTGACGTTCCCTGACAGCGAATTCCTCTTGACTCTTGATGCAGACTCCATCTTGCTACGTGAGTATTGTCTGCGTCTCGTCTACTTTTTGCAGCAGCCAGATAATGCCCGCGTAGCGGTGACGCAAACGCCATATTCATCTTTCCGAGGAGGAGCGACGCGCATTGAACGCCTGGCAGCTGCAAGCACAGACATTCAGCATATTCTCCACCAGGGAATGAGCCATTATGGTGCAACATTCTGGGTTGGTGCCAATGCGGTCATTCGTAAGCAAGCACTTGATGATATTGCTGAGACCGAATGGGTCGGCGGTTTCGAGGTACACCGTTTCATCCAGGACCGCACTGTGATTGAAGATACTGAGTCTAGTATTGATCTGACACTTCATGGCTGGTCGCTGATGAACTATCCTGAGCGTCTGAGTTATAGTGCTACACCGCCAGATTTCGGCTCCCTTATTGTGCAGCGCCGTCGGTGGGCAAATGGTGGTCTGCTAATCTTACCAAAATTATGGGCGCAAACGCGCCAGCGCAGACGGCGCGGCGAACTTGTTTCTCGCACTGAGATTCTGCTCCGTCTTAATTACATGGCCTCCATCGCGTGGTCGAGCTTCAGCCTGATCTTCATACTGGCATATCCATTTGCCGGCCAGTTGTTGAGTCCTTTCGTACTGCTTGCAGCACTGCCATACTTCATCTCTATGGCGAATGATCTCAAATACTGCGGTTACAAGCGGACTGATGTACTGCGTATCTATGGATTTAACTTAATCTTGCTACCTGTCAACCTCGCTGGCGTCTTGAAATCGCTTCAGCAAGCCCTAACTAGTAAGAAGATACCATTTGCACGGACGCCAAAAGTCAAAAACCGAACCATTTCACCGCTCCTCTATGTCATCGTACCCTTATTGATCATTGCCTTCTCGGCATTTACCTTCTGGCGGGACGAGCAAGCCCATAATTGGGCAAATGCTGCATTCGAATGTTTCAATGCATTAACAGCGTCGTGGGCTGTGGTCTTCTATATCGGTATAGGGAATGCACTGGCCGATATATGGCATGGCCTAACAGATTGGCTCTATGTAGAAGTGTCCCCCAAGACATCCGCAGCTGTCACTGCTCCCAAAGTGGCGCTTGATTGGAGGGCTGTCCTCTATTATGGCAATGCCAAAGAGAGGGTTCCACTGAGTGCATTGCATGCTGCAGAGGAACCGTACCAATCTATGTTCAATGAGCAACGTTTACCAAACACCGACGTAAGTTCGCTTCCTACAACGAAGATGCGTATAGGCATTGAATTACTGAATGCAGATAGGAGGCAGCCAGTTTTATGAGTACAAACGCAACACATGAGCAATACTCAAGCGAACCACGACGGAGGCTATCACCCTGGCGAGTGATGCTTGCAGTCTTCATTCTCATAAGCCTGCCTACCGGCACCGTCTTCGCCCTACAAAAATGGCACGCGAGTCAGCCAACCGTATCTAGCAAGCCGTGGTTTGCGAGCTATGTCGATGTTACGGCTACGCCTACATTTGCCTTTGAACAATTGGGTACGACCTCAAACCGCGATGCCATACTTTCCTTCATTGTCTCATCACCTACGGATGCCTGTACCCCTTCGTGGGGAGGAGCATATACATTGAGCCAGGCCACTGGCGCACTGGATCTCGATAGGCGTATCGCTCGCTTGCAGCAAGAAGGTGGTAGCGTGGCTATATCTTTCGGCGGCCAGAAGAACCAGGAGCTGGCTGTCAATTGTACCGATCCAAGCAAGCTTTTCAATGCATACCAATCGGTAGTCAATCAGTATAACATCAACACCATCGATCTTGACCTTGAAGGAGCAGACTTGACGGATGCTGCGGCAGCTAGCAGGCGAGCCATTGCTATTGCTCAGCTCCAATTACAGCGACGTGCAGCTGGCAAGCAGCTTGCGGTATGGGTGACGTTGCCTGTTACGCCACAAGGGTTAGATGAAAATGGCACGAACGCAGTGAGTCAATTACTTGCGCACCATGTTGATCTGGCAGGAGTCAATGTTATGACTATGGATTACGGCTCCAGTCTTGCGAAGGGCGCAACAATGGCCGGCGCATCGGAAAGTGCCTTAACCCAAACAGAACGGCAACTTGGCATTTTGTATCAGCAAGCAGGTATACACTTAAATGATGCTACGCTCTGGAGGAAGATGGGCGCAACTCCTATGATTGGGCAAAACGACACACCAAGCGAAGTATTCACCCTTGCTGATGCGACTACGTTAAACCAATTTGCGCTCTCTCATCAGTTAGGACGAATGTCGATGTGGTCGGCGAATCGGGACATCGCCTGTGGCTCTAATTATGTGTTTACGCAAATAGTCTCTGATGCCTGTAGCGGTGTACAGCAGAGTGCGGATGGTTTTGCAAATCGCCTTAGTGCTGGTTTTGATGGAAGTATTTTCCTGAGTGCTGGCTTGGTGACGAAGGCAGATGCTCTCTCAAAACTTGCCCAACAACCAGATAATCCGGCCACCAGTCCGTACCAGATCTGGTCTCCCACAGGAACCTATCTTGCAGGGACCAAAGTTGTCTGGCACCACAATGTCTATCAGGCAAAATGGTGGACGCAAGGTGATATTCCAGATAACCCTGTTTTACAGCAGTGGCAAACGCCCTGGACATTGATTGGCCCGGTCTTGCCAGGTGAGAAGCCGATTCTACAGCCGACATTGCCCCCTGGCACCTATCCCGATTGGTCTGGCACGGCCATCTATAACACTGGCGACCGTGTCCTATTCAATGGGGTACCATACCTAGCAAAATGGTGGAATACGGCACAGAGTCCAGCCGCCGCAACATCAAATCCCGATAGCTCCCCGTGGGTGCCGCTGACCCAGCAGCAGATTAATGCTATCGTAACACCGACACCGTGAGCAAAGTAAAGATGTAGAGTAAGCGTAGAAACTAGGCTGCATATTGCCGCCGTACCTCTCAATTTTATTACTATTCGCGCTTACTCTTCCTCCTGGCTGGATGCTCCTGCTTCCAGGCAGTAGTACGAATGACAAAGAAAGCGTAGAGCGTATCAAGCGGGGAAAGCTGCCAGTCAAACAACG
>JAJZEJ010000485.1 GCA_021828635.1 Chloroflexota bacterium | reverse complement strand
AGTTCGGCACGATGATAGAGCCAATATGCAAATGCAAAAGTGAGGCCGTTTCGGTCGTCACCACAATTTCGACCGAGGTGCCACCAGGTGTCGCTCTAGGCAAACGCCCCTGCAAAAGTTGCAGGTGCGGTGCAGCCTGCTGAATTGAGGTACCATAGACAGACATCAGATCGCCAGGGTCAAGCGGCGGGGGCGAAGCTATCGTGAACTGCGGTGTCTCTACTGTCTCTTGCGACGCAGTATCTACATAAGAATGCAAACGCCGAAGTGGCTGACGCACAGTTCGCACAAGCTGTGTAATATTGCGTGTCGAAAGGCCATAAGTGGAAGCGGTGAGCGTTAGTTCGGTGTTCTGAGGAGCGGCACGCAAAGTCTCACGCAAGGCCGCCGTCATCATCGTTGCAGAGAGCAACGGAACCATGCACACTAACAACACCGCCGCTACCATGCCGAGGCCAGTCATAGTGAGTAGGAGCCAGTGCCGAAACCAGGGATAAAGGGGCAATGCTGATCGTGAATTGCCAGGTGGCTTCTCGCCTGTTCGCCGCGAAGGATGCGCTACAAGGGTCATGATGATTCTCCGTCTTTCCCGCAAAAGATGTTGTTACGAAGCCCCCCGCTACCACGTTCAGATTTTTAGGGGCAATTGCAGTGATTATCATCAATAAATAAACAGAGCAACCAGATAGGCATGATGGGAAATATGGAAGATGCATAAACCTCAGCACTGCCCCACATCACCATAATACCATAGGGAAGCAGGTTGCGTTTCAAAAGCCATGACAGACCGCATTAATAGCATGTTTACCACATCGCCCACTCCCTTTCGCGCCGACCGTAGCACTGATCGGCTCGCTGACGCGCTCACTCAACCCTTTCCAGCGTATGCCCGCGAGCCGCTCCTCATCCTCATCGACACCAACAACGAGCGGCGTGTCTGGGTCGTGCGCCTGCTCACGCTCGCGTACTACCATGTCTACGATACCGAGTCTCCACTGGAAGCTTTCACATGGTGGGTGCAGCATCCCAGCATTCCCCAGGCACTTCTGCTGGGCTATGTCAGCCCATCCAACCAGTTTTTCGTGCAACGCCTGCGGCAGCAAATCGAACAATTGAGCAGAAAGGCGCTACCAATGCTTGTCTTAACGCCCTATCTGCCCGATAGTGCCTTCGCCAGCCTGCGCCGCGCACCCTCCGATAGCCGTGGCTCGTTAGCCCTGCTCGATATCTTGTGGCGTACCATTCCACGCCCATCTAGCAGGCGATGAGCATGGCACCCACAAGGGGTATCACTACATGTAACCAACGCTCACGGCGAGATATACATGTAGGGATGCCCCTTGTGGGTACCATATCATTATCCATTTTATAGGTATCATACCCCTACAGCGCGAAATGCTGTGATATTCGCCTGGATAGTATTTTGCAGTACTACACGCACACCGACATTGCCAGCCGTGAAAGTTGTATCGGTCACACTTAGCATCCAGTTCGCTGGCTCGGCCTGATTGCTGGGCCAGACTTTGCCAAGCAAGGTTGCGCCAACGGCACGAAAACGCAGTGTATAGGAAACATTATTCTGCGCGGCAAAATTCATCGACGCGAGTGTCTCAGGCACATCATTCACATGTCTCACAATGGCAACCTGCGCTCCGTCAATTAGCAATTTGTACCAGTTATTCTTATTTTGCCAGCGTAGCACTACACCCAGGTTTACTTGATTATCGTTGTTAACAAACTGATTGACACTCCCACTAACCGTCACATCGACATCAGTATCCGTGGGACCAAGTAAGGCACTATAGGTAGTAATGCCTGAAGTACCAACAATCTGGCCGATGTGATTGACAATAGAGAAGGCGGCACTACTATTGGCATCGCCAGCCCACATCTGACCATCAGAAGCTGTACCCCACAAGGGCTGATTAGCACGCTGAAAGGTATCCTGGGCCAATGATTGCATATTCGGTTGCATCGCTATGGGTGATGATACATGAGGCACGCGAGTAGTCATAACACTTATCGGAGTTTTTAACGCTGTGTAATGCTTACTACTCAGCAGGGTTGTCCCGTAGCGCAAGAATAAAGCGGTACTGATAGCAACCAGGAGCAACAAACTCACTCCCAGCGATATAAAAAACCAGGAACCCCTGGCACGCTTCGATGAGGGTAGCGCGATAGGACGATCACGCACGACCACCGGTTCCCGGACAGCAGTAGCCGTATTTCTTCGTCCAAAGAGGGCTAATGGCGATGCGTTCCGCACTTTTTGGGGTCTATCGCCATTGCCACTCGTCGGTTGCGAACTCACGGCTTCATACTGCCAAGTACGTTCCGTAGGGACCGATTCATCGCGTCCGCTAACGGGAACAGGACGCGATGAATCGGTCCCTACGTGAAGCAGATCGAGCAGGAGCAAGAGCTTATCGCGCAAACGGGGATAATCGCCTTGAAAGAGGATTGTCGTGGTTCCTGACCATTGCTCAGGTTCATCAGGCATAGTAAAAGAGGGCAATATCACCCGTATTACGTCGCGTAATTTCCGCTGTGTTACCATCTGAAGTGCTGTTTCCACAGTAATTTGCGTGCGTAGGGAGCGCACTGCCTCGGTTGTTTGTACCAGAATTAACCACTGACAGTCGGCGAGTTGCTGCTGCAAAAAGCGCAGAAATTGCGCATCCAGGACACGCAGGTCATCCGTTACTACCTCAGCTCCGGCACTACGCAGATCGTTAATAAGCTGTTGAATCATTATCATCTCTTGCTTAGGAACATTTGTGAGTGCATAGCTGACAAAGATACGTGGCGCTACCATCTTTGCCCTCCCGTTCCAGTACAATATTTTACTGAACCGTAACCAAGTATAACAGTAAAGCAGAGTACCCGCAAGGGATACGATATTCCTACAATGATAAACGGGTATAAACGGCGATATATCATTATAGGGGTATCCCTTGTGGGTATCCTGCCTCGTTCTGCAAAAATTTAGAGGTACTCTTGCCTGCTGACGTAAGCACTGCTACAATACACAAGTACGGTGAGAACCGACAATCCAGGAGAGCAGGAGCAATACCAGGCATGCAAACAGCGATTTATACTCAACCAGCCACGCGACTCACCCCAGCCCTTGTCATCTACCTGGTGGATGCCAGTAGTTCTATGAATGACGCTTGTGGGCCAACAACAAAAATGGCTCTGGTCAATGCCGCACTGAAGGAAGCAGTCAAAGGGATGATTTTGCGTTCTATGCGCGATATTAAAGTGCAACCACGCTACCATCTGGCTATGTTCGCCTATAGCAATAAAGTCATCAACGTGTTCAATGGTATACAACCACTGCCCGAAGTTATGCGCGTCGGCGGTCCACCCGAACTCAGCGCAGGCGACGATGCAACCGATACAGCGACAGCTTTTGTGGCCGTAGAACAGTTCTTACAGCGACACCTGCATAGCTATCAGCACTGTCCAGCACCTCTTATCTGCCATCTCACCGATGCACTGCTCACTACCCACGATCCCACGCCAGCCGTGCAGCGTATTCGCGCTATGCATGTCGATGATGGCCCAGTACTGGTAGAGAATATCTTAATGGCGGAACAGATACTGCGCAAACCTGTGAAGAATTGGTATGCATGGCACGGAGTACGCAAAGCGACTGAACTCAAAGACGAATTCGCACAACGACTTTTTATGCTCTCCTCTCCACTACCGGAAACCTATCGCCAAACCATCAATACCACTGCGGGCTACCGGTTGCAAAAAGGGACTGCACTCTTTTTCCCTGGCACACAAGCAGAACTGGTTCGCCTAGCCCTGGCTGCTTCATCCGCGACCCAAATATAATAGTAGCAGAAATGGAGATATAGAGTGCAATCGCCTGAACAGCCGTTATTGATCGAGACAACTGCGCACGAAGATGTATTGCACCATATACCGCTCGATACACATGCACAACTGCGTCTGCTTTCGATGCGTTGTGGCGAAGCACAGGCCGAAAATCTGCCCAACCAGGATTATGCCCAACTCAGCTATCGTCAGGATAAGCAAGGAGGATGCTCATTGGCATTTTGTGTCTGCGACGGCGTAGGTAGCTCTTACAAAGGTGATTTTGCCGCCCGTTACCTGGGCCATCATCTCTTAGTCTGGCTTTCTACATTACCAATAGGATACGGGCGTCATAAATCGACCCCTACATCATCCTGGCACACTCAACTTGAGGCACAATTGCAACGTTGGGTCAGCAAAGGTCAAACCGAATTGCAGTATGCAGATATTACAGGCGATATCTCGCCATTGCTGTCTGAGACGTTACATGAGCAACGCACACGCTATGGTAGCGAAACCGTCTTTTTCTGTGGGCGCATCGACTATACATACGAACATGGATGGCCAGAGGGTCACGCAATTTTCTACTGGATGGGCAATATTTCGGCTCACCTCTCTCTCTCGTCTGGCAAAAACATAGCCATAGGTGATGGCCTAAAAAAGCAAAGTGACCGCAACAGATGGTCCACGCGCCACGGCTTACGCGGCACGCTCAGTAGTCAGAGCATGAATTTCATGATGCTCGACCGGCTCCTTGTTCACACTGATGGACTGGATACACTCGGTACCGAACTGGCCTTTCTCGACGATGACAGGCTTATGCAATGCATTGATACGTTATTGTTACGCCCAGATAATGATGATATGACGATGCTTGATCTACAATGGATTGCGTAGATACGGTAGGAGCCGCTATATCACGTTCTATGCACCAGAACAATATGGGCGCGATGTATCGATCTGGAGGAATCAGCCGCATGAAAGACACCACCCATGATCATGAATTTCGCCCAACACTACACACCGCACTGACAATTGGCTCACACCATTACATTTTTCTGCCTCATCCTCACCTACTTGGCGAGGTATTGCACATTCCACGCGAGCAGGCCACAACCTACCAATTACAACGAGTGGAGGACAAAACGCTCTGGGCTTTAAAGATACAACACCAATTAACAGCCGAGACACGGCGTGCGCAGGCATTGCAGATATTACCCAAATATGCCCATCTACCTGGACTCCTCGCGGCACGACGGCTCTATCTGCATAAGCAAATTTTTCCCGAACTTATCGCGCACTATCCTCCGCTTGAATGCGCTGTACTGATGCCCTGGATTGTCGGCCCCACATGGGCTGGTTTCATGGATGACCCCTTTATCAGCGCCAGTTACCAGCAACAGCAGGCATACCAGCTCGCCCTCACAACCGCACAGATGCTCTGGAATTTAGAGACCAACCATATCGCGCATACTGACATTGCAGGCGATAACGTGATCGTGCTAAGTATGCAGCATATCGAGTTAATCGATCTTGAGGGCTGCTACCTGCCCGATATCCCTGCCCCCACGCGCAAAAGTCGCGGCTGGCCAGGTTATCAGCACCCACAACTCGATCAGCGCGGCAACTATCGACCCGATGGCGACCGCTTCGCTGGTGCTATGCTGCTAACTGAGATGCTCACCTGGTGGAACTCCCTGGTACGTGCGACCACACCAGACGACTATGAGGCGCTCTTCCAAGATGCCAACGAACCAACAGAGCAACGTGAGCGCCGTCTCGCTATTGTTCGTCGAACGCTATGGAACATGTACCCACGCCTCTGTACCCTCTTCGAGCAGGCGTGGTCATCCTCAGACCTGGCCGACTGTCCCGATTTCAGCACCTGGACTCTCTGCCTGCTAGAAGCGCGTGAAAGATGAGACATTGTGACTATTTTCTTGCGACTTCATCCATAAGACACTATATTGCCTTATGGTAGAGGTATGCAGTTTCTCTACTTATGGTCCCGTATCACATTCACTCAGTATATTGAAATATGTGCATTTTCGCATAAGGAGAAACAAGTCCATGTCTGACATCCATGCCAATACGGCGGCGCTCCAGGCCGCCGCCAGCCAGTTCGCTACTCAGTCGGTGCAGCTTGCCGACCTCATCTCCCAGGTGGGCAAAGATATCAGCGCACTCCAAGAGATGTGGCAGGGACCGGCCGCCACACAATTCGCCGCGCTCATGACACAATGGCATACTGATGTGAGCGGCATTCAGCAGGTGCTTGAAGAGGTGGGCCAGAAAGTGCAAAGCGCCGGTGTCGGCTACGGCGACCTCGATGACCAGATTCGGCGCGGCTTCCAGCTATACTAGCAGGCGAGGAGCGATGATGCTGTTTTGTCAAACGGCATCATCGCTCCTTAAAAAATAAAAGCAGGAGAACGCGAAACGTGAGTGCCTTTGATCTGCTGCAAAGCTGGCTCGCGCCGTTACTGACGCCACTTAACGACGTGCGCCAGACATTGAGCCAACCTATGACCATCCATGATGATGCCGTCACCAACTTTGGCAATAACGTCAATACATTATTAGATGGGCCTGATGCCTATACTGGCGAGGGCGCTAAGGCAATGCAAGAGCTGGCTCAAAACTATCTCAATACGGAAGCACAGTTTGCAGGCGCGGGTACCAATCTAGCAAGCAGAACATCACAAGCCGTTCTTGACCCTCCGCC